>JBBQXO010000217.1:0-6864 GCA_038209595.1 Chitinophagales bacterium | reverse complement strand
GAAGATATTTATGTAGGAAAAACTTTTGCTGTTTCCCCCGCAGCCAATGAATTTGAGCCACACCTTTGGGATGAGGATGATACCTGCTTACCGGTCGGTTCAGTTGAATTGTATATTACAGGTCACCATAAAATAAACCTTTCTTTTGATGACCTGCCCATTGACAAAAAACCCGGCAAGTGGGTATTGCTCAAAACCAATCCCGCCGATCCTGCACAAGCGCAGCAAGCGCAATTGGTGCGGTTAATCAAAGTAACGGATACCAGCGACCCGGTGTTTAATGTAAATATTACCCACCTGGTTTGGGAAGATGAACAGGCGCTTAAAAATGAATTTGATCTGACTGTTTTAGCAGTAAGAGGCAACATGGTGCCTTCCACTGCCGGCAAAACATACGGAGCTTATTTTATGGTAAATGATATGCTTGCAAGCTTAACTCCGGCAGAGTTAAGTGGTTTTAGCCCTTTACCTGCAGGAGAAACGGTTAACAGGCAAGGCCATAATGAAACAGCCGTTCATTTGTTTACGGTACCTGATTCGCAATTGGTTCCCTTGGTTTATTTGAAAAATGATAAACATCAATATAATGATCCTGAAATTATTTTAGAGGAAGTAGTCTTTGATAATCCAACCAGCACCTGGATACCTAAACCATTTACTGAACCTTGGGTTTACACCAATGCCTTAGTGGGTGTTAATTCATCAAAACCAACCGATAAACATTTTACGCTTGATGATGGAACCTGGAAGCGGGTGGTAGGATATCAAAGGATTGGTGGAGAATTTGAACATCTTGATTATTCCATGAATGCCGGTGTAACCATTCGTTTCGGGGATGGGGAGTTTGGAAGAATACCGGACAAAGGAAGTATATTCAGGGTGAGATACAGGCTTGGTGGTACAAGGCGAAGTAATGTGGCTGCACAAACGCTTACCTATATTTCAACAGCCATTGCGGGGGTTAAAGTAAGCAATCCTTTACCTGCAGTGGGTGGATTAGATGCAGAAACACCTGCTGAATTAAGGCAGCTCGCCTCTGATGCTTTCAGAGCCATTACCTTTAGGGCTGTAAGACCCGAAGATTATGCCGAAGCTGCCGAACGTTTACCTTGGGTACAAAAAGCAGGATCAGTTTTCAGGTGGACGGGTAGTTGGCTTACCGCTTTTGTAACCCCCGATCCAAAAGGTACAGTTTACCTGGAAGAACCAAAACGGATTGACCTGACCAATCAATTAAACCGCTTTCGTCAAGCAGGCAGGGAAGTAAATGTGATGGATCCTGTTTATGCAAGCATGGATCTGGAAGTAGAAATTTGTGTGTCGGACAATGCTTACGCCGGTCAGGTGAAAGAAAGGGTTTTTATTGCGCTCTTGGGTAAAAAAGGTCTCAGGCCGCAAGCGGGCTATTTTTCTCCCGACAGGTTTACTTTCGGAACTTTTCTTGAGCGATCTACGCTGGAGGCAGTCATACAGGATGTGGCCGGGGTAAAAGCCATTGAAAAAATATTTTTCAGCAGAAGGGGTTGGTTTGCAAAAAAGGTTTTCAGGGGATTGAGTTACGATCCCGGCAAGGATACCATTATCCGCATTGCAAATAATCCGTTACACCCCGAACAGGGAACTTTAAAACTTTATACACACGGAGGGTTATGAGTTGTAGCTATTGTGCAAATAAGAACAAAGAAACGCTTGAACAATATCCTTGTTTATGTGATCAGTTTGTTCATCCTGAACCATTGAATATTGGAGCAGGGCTAGATAAACTACCCCGGCAGATCGGCACTTTTCATGAATTCAGAAGAGCTTTACTTAGGGATATCAGATCAGAACAGGTTGAAATAATAAATAGTAATAACTTATTGGTTAATGTAATCCCACTTGCAGAGTGGAGAGCGCGGGGAAAGGATGATTTTGGTATTATGTTGCTCGAAATGTGGGCCTATATCTGCGATTCTCTTTCATTTTATGATGCAGTACTGGCAAATGAAGCCTATCTGAGAACCAGTCATTTAAGTCCTAATCTCCGCAAACTAATTGCTTTACTTGGGTACCTGCCCCGCCCGGCTGTAGGTTCGGTTGTTCAGTTGGCAGCTATTGCAGATGGAAGGCTTCAAATACAGCTTCCGGCAGGCACTGCTTTTCGATCAGGGGCATTTAATGGAAATCCTCCGCAGGTTTTTGAATTAACCGATGATGTTTTCATCCATCCTTTTACAAACAAGATGGGCATTGTTGCACCTCACCTTGGTATAGTGCTTACACCAAATCCAACTTCAATATTGGTAGAATTAAAGAGTGAAATAAAAGAAGAAAACCTGTTGTTGCTGATTAATAAAGTTGATAGCACCCAGAATAAGGGAATGCTGGTTTCAACAATTGAAAAATACATCGGCATCAATAACCGGCCATATAATAAAATCAACTTTACCGCAGCTACCGGGTTAAAACAGGGCGCATTATTAAAAAACCTTCAGTTGCTGAAGCCAACCTTGCAGGCTGGTTTGTGGACGATTAATTCAAATCCCGATTCAATCAGAAATGCAATCATTACTTTAAATGTGTTGAGTCAACAGATCCATTCCGGCGATTATATTTTGCTGGCTTACCAAACACAGTATAGGTGGTATAAAGTAACAGCGGTTGCCGAAGTGATGAGGACTTCAATACCATCCAATAATATAATAGTAAATGGAAATAGTTTCACTGTTCCGGGTATTCAGGTTCCGGTAACGGAACTTACCCTTGATGAACCTGTAAATTCGGCCTACCGAAAATCATCAACTGAAATAAACTGGACTCAGACAGTATGTGCCGGGATAACCGTTTATTTTGGCTTGCAACTGAACGCATTGGTTATTGATGAACCCAATGCCTTTCTTACCCCATCCGATTCTTTATACTTTGATAAGCCATTGGAAATTCCAGTTGAAAATTACCATCCCGGGCAATTTTTGATGCAGGATAAAAATACCCTTGGTGCCGCTATAAATGGCAGTATATCTTTTGATGAAAATAAACTTTCTTTAGATCAGGCAACCGATTGGGCAATGCTCCTTACTCTTCCTGTAGATGTATATGGAAATGTAATTACCGCTTCACGTGGCGAAACCGTACAAAATGAAAAAATGGGCAGTGGCAATGCCTCACTTGCCAGCCAAACATTTAAGCTTAAAAAGAAGCCGCTTGCCTATTACCCATCACCCACATCAGATAATGATCAGTCCGTAAAAAATTCGTTGACTATATATGTAAATGGTATTCTTTGGAGCGAGGTAAACAGCTTTTATGGCATCTCTGAAAATGATCAGGTTTATATTGTAAGGCAGTATGATGATGGCGAATCGTTCATCACATTTGGCGACGGAATAAGGGGGCAACGCCTTCCTTCAGGTACCGATAATATCATTTGCAATTATCGGTTTGGTGCCGAAGCAGCCTGCCCTCCCGCAGGTTCTGTTAGTCAGGTTTCCAAACCAGTAAAAGGATTGCGAAGCGTAAAAAATTTCCTTGCTGCCTATGGCGGTTCAGATGTGGAAGAGGCAGAGAATATGCGTACTTACGCCCCCAAATCAGCCCTTATTCTTGGCAGGGTGGTATCCATGCAGGATATGGCGGCTTTAGCTTCATCATTTCCCGGCGTAAGGGCTGTACAAACAGAGTGGAGATGGGATAGAAACAAACAACGTGCATCGGCGAATATTTTTTATATTGGTGATGGCGGCATCAGGGCTTCCTTATCGCAGCGCATAAGAAGCGTTTCCGATCCTTCGACCCCTATTACCGTAGAAACAACTTTAGCCATTCCCTTATTCATTTCAATCAATGTGAAGATTAATCCCCGATACCTTGAAGAGGATGTAATAAAAGAACTGCGCGCAACTTTAACAGATACCGGCGATGGTTTACTGGCTCCGGAAAATATTGGTATAGGTCTTCCTTTATACAGAAGCCGCATCTTCGAAAGCGTATTAAATGTAGCCGGAGCCGATGCAGTTCAAAGTATCCTCACTGGCGGAAAGAATTTTGACGATTTTGCCATTGTTCCGGGAACAGGTAATTATTTCGATATAGAACAGGGGGTCTTAATAATTAATGGAAAAGAAAATGGATAAGTAGCTATGGCCAACGATCATTTTGAAAATTATTATGCCGAAAAGTTATGGGAAACCATTCCTTCCATTTACCGGCACGAGGATGGCCTTGCCGAAGAGCCGGGTGTATTACGTGCCATTGTGCAGGTGATAGCAAGGCAAGCGGCCATACTCAGGCGTAGTCAGGACAGTTTATGGGATGATCAGTTTATTGAACTTTGCAACGAATGGGCTGTGCCCTATATTGCTGATTTGGTGGCAACCCGGTTATTATCTGAAAAAAATAAAAGGGGGCGTCGTATTGATGTTGCAAAAACCATTTATTACCGCAGAAGAAAGGGCACACCCCGGGTACTGGAAGAACTAATCTCTGATATCAGTGAATGGGAAGGCAAAATGGTGGAACAGTTTCAAAAGCTAGCCCGGGCCAGGCATGGACTTGATCCAAAGCCTCAGCCACTTGCCGGCAAATTTTCGGGAACCTTACCGGGTGGCTGGGCAGATCTGCGCAATCAGCGGACCAGTGAATTAACCAATGGCCCGTTTGAAGAATTCTTTCATACACCTGATATGCGCCGCCACCGCGGTTTGCATGGCCGTTATGGAATACCCAAGCTTGCTTTTTATTTATACCGTTTAAAAGCGTATGAAGCAATCAACATTACACCGTTTGCCTTTGGAGATGGCTTGCGTTTCAGTTTTGATCCATCTGGCAGGGATATTCCGCTGTTCAGTAAATCATCTGCATCGCCCGATTGGAACGAATGGCGTTCGTCAACCGAACCCGAATTGGCCGCACCCATTCCTTGCCGCTTATTGGGTCATGCTACCTACCTCGTAACCGAAGCCATTATTCAACAATTAACAGCACTGCCCGCAGCGCTCACTGTACCTGCTGCAAATGAGCTTCGCAAAATTGCAGGACTTATTTTTAAAAGTGAAAGCAGCCTGATGAATTTGATTGCAACTTTTTCAACAAGCGCAGAAATTACAAGTGCGGCAATATTGCTTCCCCTTTTATCTTTATCGCTTACGGAGGATTGTGGTAAAAGTGTTTTGCTGCCCGATGCCCAAACAGTTTTAAGTAAACCGCTGGATGATAATTCAATAGTAGTGGGATTTGAAGCTCCGGCCAGTATAGTTTTTACTACTGAAAAAATTACCGCGGCCAATCTTGAAACATGGCCGGTTACCCTAAGTAAGGAGGTGGCCATTGATGCTGAAAAAGGTCGGTTTATGTTTCTAAATATCCCAGATGCCGACCAGAAGATTTACATAGCTTATCATTATGGTTTTTCCGGACAGATTGGAGCAGGCAGTTACGAGCGGAGTTGGATTTATGATTCTGTGCCATTAATAACAAAATCAGGAGGGGGCGAAATTTTGCCATCCGAACTTAGTAATAGTGGCATTACACAAATAGAGGATAGTAAAACCTACGGTCCGGTTGCAAATAAAATGGTTATTGTAAATATGGTTTTACATGCTTCTAATAACCAAAGACCCTATTTATGTAACGAAACGAATTGGATATTAAGTTCTGGCACCAATGAGAATTCAAATATTATACTAGATGGTTTATGGATTGGCGGAAAAGGAGATAGTACTGTAGAAGTCATTTTAAAAGGCAACTATGAATGTGTAGTAATAAGAAATTGCAGTTTCGACCCGGGAGGCAGTGCCAATATCAGGGGCGAAATACTGAACCCTGTAAAATTAATCATTGAAGGTAGGGTTGAAAACCTTTGTATTGAATCATCTATAATGGCGGCAATTCTTTTAAGGGAAGAGGGCTATGTAGAGGAATTATCAGTTACCGATTCAATCGTTCAATCCGTTAATCTTGCTGAGCCTGCAATAGACATTAAAACCGGCATAACACATATTGAGCGCTCCACCATTTTTGGAAGTTTAGTTGTACATCGCTTAGAGGCTTCCGAAGCGTTGATCACCGGTTTGGTGCATGTAACCGATACCCAAAATGGGTGCTTTAGGTTTAGCGCAGCAAAGGCAACAAGCAGGATGCCTCATCCTTTTGAAAGCGTTTTGTTTAAAGAAGATACGCATCACTGGTTTACTTCACGAAGGTTTGGAGATCCCGGGTACGCACAATTAAGCGATACCATACCAGCCAATATTGCAAGAGGTGCCGAAAATGAATCTGAAATGGGTGCTTTTAGCAAACTGCTAAATCCCATAAAATTTGCTGGGCTAAAAACTAAGATTGATGAATACATGCCTTTCGGGCTTATCCCGATTTTTATAAACAAAACATAACTTATTACTTATGGGAACCTTTGATATATCGCGGATAAGTTTTGATAAAACGAAGCACTATTCAAGTGTTCGTATGCAACAAGGCCGTGTATTAACCGATGATGACTGGAATGAAAACGCCCGTATTGAAAACGAAATACAAAGGGTATCGAATACCGAAATCATCGGGCCATTTGGCTCTCCGGATGACGGGTTTAAAATTGATAAACTGAGGCTTACAGCCGGGCTGATCAATTTTGACATACTGGCCGGTACGCTTTACCTCGGTGGCCTTCGGCTTGAACTGGAAGCATTGGAAACTTACCGATTACAAAAAGACTGGCTGCAACAGCCTGCACTTGCAGACGGTATACCCAATTTCAATGAAAAGGAACGTTACGACCTGGTTTATGTAGAGAGCTGGCAACAGCCGGTTAGTGCCGTAGAGGATAGCTCTTTATTTGAAGTAGCATTGGGTGGTCCTGATACCACAACCCGGTTAAGGAATATGCGTCGG
>JBBQXO010000216.1:0-6882 GCA_038209595.1 Chitinophagales bacterium | reverse complement strand
GAAGATATGGATCGGCTATTAAAGCAAATTCTAAAACAAAAATTACCTAAAAGAAAACCAAACAGGAAGTTTTCGAGGCGAACGAAAGTCGGGAAGTATCGAAAATACAAATAAATACTTTATGTTAGTGCCATTACTCTCTACTGGGTTGCTGATGTGAAGGTGTAAACTATTATCTACATAACCAAATTATTTTGTGAATTATTTTCTACATGTACAATAAAACAAAGCAAAGAATTTTACAATTCATTGAAAGTCAACAGATTAGTAAAAGAAAATTTTGTGAAGTAATTGGTAAAAGTGAGCCTTATTTCACGAAAGATAGCGCTATGGGAAGTGATGTATTAGAAAATATTTCACAAAACTATTCTTTTTTAAACATGGAATGGGTAATAACCGGGCATGGCGAAATGCTCAATAATTCAGCCGTTGAGCCAATAGTAAATAGCAAAAAAGAATTGATTACCCAATCAAATATAGATTCGCTTTATACATTGATACGTAGCAATGAAAAGTTAGTAGATACTAACAAAGTATTGGCAGATAGTAATCAAGTATTAGCAATACAGTAATAGTTATTTAACGGAGTTGTTAAAAAATAGTATGCAAGATGGTGAAGCTAATTTAAATGTAACTCAGCCGCACTTTTCGGAAATACTACTACCCTGGATAGATCGGATGGCGGCAAATGGCGCTGGTTCAATGTGGGCAACAAAGGAGGCAGGGCTTGCAATATTGGACAAGCTTCTACTTGGCGTGGTAACGGAAAAGCAACAATAGGGCAATCTTTTTTTAGCGGGCACTTGGTACAAGGGTTCATTATTATATAATGTAAGCATTAATAAAATGGCCTTATTGTAAAATGTTGGGGTGCAAACGTAAACAGTAAAAGCATTCAATACAAATGTTTTTATACTTAGTAGAAATACGGTGCAGGGGTACAAAATTTTAGAAAAGTAAACCATTAATTAAACCATAAACCAAACAAACAACAACAGAATGAAAACAATTTTATGCAGCATTTTATTTGTATTTGCCTTTCAATTTACCTGGGCTCAGCCTACAACAGAAACTGAATATAATTATATGAAAAAAGGTTACAGGCAGGTAGAAGAAAGTGGCCTAGATGTAAAAAATGGTTACTATATACAAGAATTAACTAAATATGAAAGTGGGCAAATTTCAATAAGGCCTGTAAAGTTATTTAGGGCTGATTCAACCTTTGTGGGATATATTTTAAAATGTGTATCAGATGAAGCGTTTGGGAGTGGTACAAATTATTATGTTATTCCCTCCGTTAATTTAAAGAGTAAAAAAAGCTATGGCTGGGATTTATTTTCTGTTGATTTAACTATTATTAGTAACGGAATGCGGTACCACATTCTACAATGGATGGCCTACCGGTTAGTTTACGAAACAAATTTTAACTAGATGAGCCATTAAACGAGCGATAGGCGCTGAAAGATAGGCTGGTAAAGGGAAAGTATATTCCAATCCGGTTCACTTAAAAAAAGTCTGTATTTAAAAATGCAGACTTTCTATTTTTATGCCTAATTGCTATATACTTTATAGTTCAAAATTGGATAAATATTATGTTGGTTCCACAACAGATATGCCCCGTCGTTTAGAAGAACACAATAGAGGGAAAGAAAAATTCACAAGAACTGGCTGCCCGTGGATATTAGTATATATAGAAATATTTACTGACTTATTGGATGCAAGAAGAAGAGAACTTCAAATTAAAAAACAAAAAAGCAGGAAATATATTGAAACCTTGATACGCTCAGTTGGATAGAGCATCCCGATTATAATGCCGATTTTTCGGCACAGGTCGGGAGGGTTATTGGTTCGAGTCCAATCCGGTTCACTGAAGTGGACAAATCGAAATTTGGTTCGGTTTGTCCTTTTTTATTTTCATTAAAACCTTCTCCCAGCTTGTTTATTAGCTCAAACGCTTTGTTGAGCCTGGTGATTCGATTATTGAATCCGTCAAAAAAGGGTTTTGTGGGATATATAGAACCATTGATCTTTATTATCATGAAGTAAAGTTCAAGCCGGAAGGATAGCATTTTCAAACCATTTTCTGCGTATCAATTTCGAATCAAATCGAATCAAATCGAATCATTATTAATTTCGGCGTTCAGATTAAAATCGTATATTAGCGTATCAAATCGAATCAAGAAAATGTCAAATACAATTTACACTTTTGCTTTCACACCCAATTGGATGCAATTAACCAACGAAATAAGCCAAATAGACCGGTTTGATGCTTCGTGGGCTACAATAGAGAAAAGAGAAGGGCAAACGCTGAAGCAACTGAAATCTATTGCTACAGTCCGCAGTGTGGGGGCCTCTACCCGTATCGAGGGTTCCAAAATGACAGATGATGAAATAAGCGTATTAATAAACAACCTGTCCATTTCAAAATTGGAGGAAAGAGACCAGCAGGAAGTAGCTGGTTATTTTGAAGCGCTGGAATTGATAGCCGAATCATTTAGGGATATAGAGATTACTGAGAATAACCTGAAGCATCTGCATAATACGTTGATGAAGCATAGTGAAAAAGATGGTTGGCACAAAGGAAATTATAAGCAACATAGTAACGTAGTTGAAGCAAAAAATGGGGATGGTTCAAAACAGGTGATTTTTAAAACAACAGAGCCGGGCTTAGCTACTGAAGATGCCATGAATAAATTGATAGCCTGGTACAAATCAGATACCCAAACACTGCCCTTAATAAAGGCTGCCGTTTTTATTTATGATTTTCTCAGCATTCACCCATTTCAGGATGGTAATGGACGGTTAAGTCGTTTATTGGGTACGCTACTATTGCTAAAGCACGGGTATTCCTGGATTCAATATATAAGTTTTGAACATGAAATTGAAAACAGCAAACCAGCGTATTATAGCATCCTAATGCAATGCCATCGGCAGCGACCGGGTGAAGAGGTGCACCCTTGGGTAATGTTCTTTTTAGATTGTCTGAAGAACATACAATCACAATTAATGGCGAAACTGGAAGTGCAAACAAAAGGAGGAAAGCTAACGCAGCGGGAGAAAAAAATATATTCCTTTATTGAAAATCATCCGGGTTCTAAATCGAGTGAAATTGCTGAAAAGTTAGATGTGCCACAACCCACCGTAAAAAGATTGCTTACTGAAATGGTAAAAAATAAATTGTTGGTAATGCATGGCGCAGGAGCAGGTACTAATTACAGTATAGAAGGTACAGGATCAATAAAAAAAGACTTGGGTATCAGATTGACAAATGCCGAAAGAAAAAAAGAATTCGTATTAACAAATCAAAGTTCATTTATTGAAATTAAAAAAATACTGTTAACGCCTTTGTTCGATTGGTCTCACCCCGATGAATGGGGCAAACAACTTACTAAAAATGGTTTGTACATAGAGGTTACCTGTAAAAATGGTACTTCGCTAACAGTTAAAGGCCCACCAATTTTTATAAACCCAAGCTTGTATCATTTCAGACCGACAATTTTATTAAGTCAGCCAATAAATATTCCAAAAGACATGTGGGAAAAAGTACCCTACAAAAAAGATTATCCTATGCAGGTTATTGTAGAGTTGCTGGGTACTGCTGATAAGTTTGATTTTGATGTGATGGTTGTTTATGATGAAGGGTAAGATGGATTATTGCAAAATAGCAATAGCTTGGTGAAACACTGCTTCTGTGTAATAAAAAAAACTGGTCTACCATGATATTTTAAGTCCAGAAAAATGGAGAGGACAACTTATTATGTAAATTGGAGTTGGATGGAATTGTTGGGGGAGGATTGAAAGCGATAGTGTAAAGTTTTTGATTATATGCAATGCTAATTCTGTGGCAAGAACTGGATGAGTATTATAAAGTGTAAAGGTTGAGAGTGTTGGGGTGAGGAAGTTGAAGGAAGTGAAGCTTTAGCGGGTAAATTAAAATATGATACAAGTTAAAAAATATGAAAATATTCAAAATAGAGATGATTACTTTACAAACTTTTTCCGGGTAGTATTTTTTATGAGCTCATAACACAATTACAGGTTGGTTTTTTCAATACCTGTCAATAAAAAAATTACTTTATTAGCATCTGATGAATCAATGGCATAATAATCCCTATGCACCCCTTTGGGTTTAGCAGGTAGGGAAAGCAGGTGAAAAAGCCATGTCCAACTACGCTTCTTATAATAATTTAAATTACGCTCCGGGGCATTTAAAAGCCATTAATAATCTTTCCGGTTTTTTTAAATAAGGTATTTTGATTTTCGATTAATACTATTTTTAGCATGACCCTGCATCGTTACAAAAGCTGTTTCTCGTTTCTTCCATTATGCAGCCAATATGCTGCTCCCATTCGGTATATGGCTTATCCGCATGATTTTAATTCCAACATTTATCTGCTGAAGCAACCGTTACAAATTGTCGTTTATTATTCTCTGCACGGCTGATTGCTTCTCCAATTACCTGTAACGGTCCTGCTTCCACAATGAGAAGGGATTGGCCGCATCTGAAAGATTGATCAGATCTTTTAGTGCTTCATAAGCAATTTCCGGCGCATCTACAGCAGATAAGAAGCGGGTCTGCGTAAACCAAAATCTTTCTCCCCCGGTAAGTGCACTTTCTTTCATTTGCCCAGATGGATTAATTTCATTAACACCTGGATACTCATGATTACTTCCCAAAATATGATCGCTATAAATGTAAAGAGCTAATTTATTTTACAAGCCTTTTTCATCAATGAAGGCAAGTGAAAGCGGCGTTGCGCCCCAATCGTCGTGGTCATGTTCATTTCCATCGGAGCTTATAACAAAACGCCCTTGTGCTTGCCAAAGCGGAACAGGCAACGCTAAGACTGGTATCTGCAAATTGCTATCCGCCAACTTTGTAGATACTTTTACTTACCTATAGCCATGTAAAAATGGCTAAAAATCTAATACAAAAAAAATTACTTTTTGGAAATAACATAGATTCCTGCTTTGATGGTAAAATATAAAAGTTGCTGCGTATTTTTTACTTCCTAAAGTATTTTTTGACCTTTTGCTGATTTTATCTTCCAGATACCCATCTTCCAGATACCCATCTTCCAGATACCTATTTTCCATATACCTATCTTCCGGATCCCTATTTTCCAGTTACCCATCTTCCAGTTACCCATCTTCCAGATACCCATCTTCCGGATCCCTATTTTCCAGATACCTTCCTGTATATCCGTAATCAATACTTATATTTCTTTGCTGCCTGCAATCTATTTTATAAACTGATTATTAATGATATCATTATTTTACTGAATAGAACAACCCGATTACTGACAATGGCACCTGTAAATTTTCCATTCCAATTTTCTAAGGTAAAAAAATTAGATAATAGATAAACTTTATCATCGGACCATCCCCAAAGTTTGATAATTTATGCCCCCATTTTCACGCACCATTTTTGTGCAAAGCAAATAGGGTAAGTCTGTTCCTTTCACTTTACAAGAGCAATAAACAGCCAGATTTTTCTCTTAACAAAATATACCATAGGTAAATGTACTTTTTCGTAAATGGGCAACTTATTCCAAAATAAATTGCAATAGAAAATGGTTTTAATACCCGGTATTTTGTGGCTTTAAATTGGGATTATTTTGTAATTCGGTCAATGGTATAGGAAATAAATAGTCTCTTGATGATGTAAAGTTTGGCTGTGGCTCAAGAGAGTTAGGTCCTTTAAATACAATGTCCCCTAATTGTCTTCGCTTTATATCATACCAGCGTTTAAATTCAAAAGAAAGTTCTAATCTTCTTTCATCTAAAATCAAATCAATCAACTGTTGCTTTGTTAAGGCACCCAAAGAACTATTTACCGGAAACCCCGTAAAGTTACCAGGCCAGTTTCTTGCCCGGGCCCTGATAAGATTAATATAGTCAATAGCTTCCTGTGTTGGGCCGGTGGTTTCTGTTTTTGCTTCTGCGGCAATTAAAAGTATTTCGGCATAGCGCATATCAGGATAATTATGATCAGAGTATCTTCCATCGCTTTGCGCGGTACCCGGAAACCTTCTCCATTTAGCAATATGCGGCCTCTTTTCGTTGGGAAAAGCGGTGTATGGAATTCTTACACCTGCAGCATTTAATGTGCTGTCCTCAAAACTTACTTTGCGCCTGTAATCTTTGGCATCCCATGTTGTAAATACCGCTAACAATGGTACGTTTACACCAAAGCCATTTTGTGGTGTATTTCTGATACCAGTCATTGAGCCAACTAAATCATCATTTTGATTGCCAACGGATAGTAAACCCTTGAAATCAACAGCAAAAATAGGCTCCCTGATATTATCTGCCTTTTCAGCTCTGAATAAGTCCTGGTAATCTGCTTCCAATTCATAATTGTAAGTTGCTTTATCATCAATTACCGATTTTGCTTCTTTATATGAATTTGCATAATCAGCAGTCGTTAAATATACAGAGGCTAAATAAGCTGCTGCAGTAGCTTTTGTAGGTCTTGTTCTAACATCTGACACATAGGTAACCGGCAACCATTGTTTGGCAAATTCCAAATCTTTAATAATACTTTTATACACCTCTGCTTCTTTTGTTTTGCTAATTGATTTAACCAGCTCCGGGTCGGATACAAAGAAATCTATGTAGGGGATATCACCAAAACACCTTACGAGGTGATAATAACTTAAGGCACGAACAAACCTGGCTTCTGCAATCAGCGGGTTAATGTCGCCCTCCGCCAAACCGAGTGTTTTAGCCCCAGCCTCTGCTGAATTGGCAGCAGAAATTACCTGGTACCAAACTGGCCAAAATGCAGATACCATCGCATTGTTGGCATCCATATTAAAATCATTTACCTGGATTCTTGCAGCTACTGTACCCCTGTTACCAATATCACACATATCGCCT
>JBBQXO010000215.1:0-6891 GCA_038209595.1 Chitinophagales bacterium | reverse complement strand
AAGAGTGCCATCAGGCAAATCCACCGGCTCATCCTTTTGCCCTCCTGATTTCTATTTCCTTTTGTATATTTTTAAGCACATCAATCAAATCAGTAAGTCTATTATCGTTATTGAGATACACAGAAATTTCCATCTTATTTATTTCATACAATAAAAGTACACGCCATCTGTTAGAACCTGTGTAACATTCAAGCGCAATACCACTGCGGGTATAAAATCGATATTCCGTGTATCGAGCGGTATTTATATCGGTTTTTGTAATATCCTGTACAAATTCTAGTTTCTTTATAAAAGTATCAATTTCATCCTCATCAATATACTCAGCCTTTGATAAGGGAGCATCGGTAAATAGGTTTCGGTTAAGTCTTGCATCAATTCGAACACCATATATCTTTCTTTTACTTTCTAATTCCTCCAAAGTACTGAGGTATACAGCTACATTTCTAATGCTACCAAATTCTTCCATGTGATATTTAATAGCTGTACGTTTATCATTCATCCTTCGGCCAAAAATGCTCATAAAAGTAGAGTCGTACTGCACCACTACTGTATCGATTTGTGCAAAACTTTCAATAGAAAGTACAGTAATAAATAGGATAAGAATTGAACGCATGTTTTTTTTATAAAAGTATTTAATTACTCATTAAATATAATATTGCAAGAAGAGAATAGATTTACTTAACATATAATTATAATTAATCTTCAATCATGTGAATGATATTTCCTTCCACAATTAATTTACCGGCTGTTTTTGCCCTCACTTCTTCCACAGTAACGCCTGGTGCCAGTTCTTTTAGTTCAAAGCCCCTTTCAGTAATGTCAAACACGCCTAGTTCGGTTACTATTTTCTTTACACATTTCAATCCGGTGATAGGCAAAGTACAAGCGGGTAGTAGCTTACTCTCTCCCGCCCGGTTTGTATGCTGCATGGCTACAATAATATTTTTGGCACTTGCTACCAGATCCATCGCTCCACCCATCCCTTTTACCATTTTGCCGGGAATTTTCCAGTTGGCAATATCCCCGTTGTCGGCAACTTCCATCGCTCCAAGTACGGTAAGGTCTACCCTTCCGGCACGGATCATACCAAAGCTCATGGCACTATCGAAAATACTTGAACCCGGCAGGGTAGTAATGGTTTGTTTCCCTGCATTAATCAGGTCGGCATCTTCATCGCCATCCTCCGGAAAAGGCCCCATCCCCAACAATCCATTTTCGCTTTGCAGTACTACTTGTATACCTTCAGGGATATAGTTGGCTACCAGCGTGGGAATGCCAATACCGAGGTTAACATAATACCCGTCTTTCAGTTCCCGGGCAATCCTTTTTGCTATTTGGTTCTTATCAAGCATCTTACAATATTTTTTATTTACCTAAAAAATCTTGGATGGGATCAGGCCTTGGCCCGAACGGTTCTTTGTTCAATACGTTTTTCGTAGTTCGTTCCTTTAAAAATCCGGTTAACATAGATACCGGGCGTATGGATATAATTGGGGTCTAGTTCACCGGCGGGTACCAACTCCTCTACTTCGGCAATAGTAATTTTTCCTGCCATCGCCATCAGCGGGTTAAAATTGCGGGCTGTATCCTTAAAAATCAGGTTGCCCATAGAATCCCCTTTCCAGGCCTTCACCAGGGCAAAATCGGCTTCAAAAGCATACTCCATCAGGTATTCCTTAGTTTCTCCCTGAAATTCGAAGGTTCTTGTTTCCTTTCCGTCTGCAACTTCGGTTCCCACTCCAGCCGGAGTAAAAATGACCGGCATACCATAACCCGCCGCCATACATCTTGTGGCAAGGGTACCCTGTGGAATCAATTCTACTTCAAGCTCACCCGAAAGAAGCTGTCTTTCAAACTCTCCGTTTTCTCCTACATAGGAAGCAATCATTTTTTTAACCTGCTTTTTTTGCAGCATCAATCCTATACCAAAATCATCCACTCCCGCATTGTTGCTGATACAGGTTAAATTTTTTACCCCTTTTTTTACAAGAGCTGCTATCCCATTTTCAGGAATACCACACAGTCCAAAACCTCCCAGCATCAGCACTGCACCATCGTGAATATCCTGAACGGCTTCTATAGCATTTTTATATACTTTATTCATATCAATTCAGTGTTTCATAATTATTTAATGAACCTCGCCCCTAATAGGAAGAAGAAAATATAGCCATAGGAAATCCAACAAATTGAGGATAGAAAACAAATAGCATATCTGCCTCAGGCAGGATTTCATACAACAAGCTTGTTGGTTGCAAGATAAGGCAAAACAATGGCCTTTACCAGGCCTTATTACGAGTTATAAAGTACTAAACCATAGGTAAGCCTATGTTATTGAGCACTATCCTTAGATAGCGCTGGAATAGATTCCTGTTTGTAACGGTCTTCGCGTAAACGATTGGCGTAGGCCGTAGCGGAATCGAGCAGTATCTTAAACCGTTCTGGTTCGCTGCGGTACCAAGCCAAACTTTTGTAAAAACCCGCACTATCTGTTTTGTGTAATTGAAGTACTTGCTTAAAAGCAACACTCCTGGCAGAATCGCGATTAATAGTAGAATCCTTGTAGATGTAGTTGGTGTAAAATTCTTCCACCATCTGATTTTCAAGTATCAATACTTTCATTCTGTCAACTGGAATCACGCCCCCATTATTCGAGTTACAGGAAAAAAGACTGCAGCAAAGCAAAATAAATGCTACCCAAAAATGCAGCAGAATATGCCGATTATTTAAGTTGATCCTTGTATTTGGCAGCATTAGTTACATCTATTTTTTGCAATAATTCCACCATCCTCGATTTTTCATCAGGTGTAGCTTTTTTGAAAATCTGGATCAGTTCATCTGATTTGCTTTGCATAAAAAACTGCATCATCATGGTATTGGGATAGGTGCTGTTAAAGGTGTACAGCGTATTGATAGTATTCATCATTTCCTTCCGGGCATCCTGTTCGTTTGTATAATAAAAATCAAGACTTTTTCGATAAAACTGGTAAACTGCATCATGAAACAGGGCATTCCGACTATTGGTAAGGTTTTCGGCCAGCCACCAACGGTTCCGCAATCCGTCAAACTGTGTCCAACCAGCAATATTCCTTCCTTGCGGTGCATTGTTTACAATAAATAAAGCTTTTTTATAATAGGGCTCTCCTCCCCCCGGTGAAAAACTATCGAAATCAAGCCCCAGCACAATCTGCATATAATAAGCGATTATTGCTGTCAAGTTAGAAGCCAGCGGGTCATTACCACTAATCCGGTTATCATTGTATTCAACAGGTTGAAATTCAACATAACGGAATACCACATCATTATCCTGCCAGTTTACCAAAGGAGAATTATAAGTACTGTTGTAAACCGGACGTGCAGCCTGTATGGTAAGAGAAGCTCCATAAACGTTAACTTCTATTTGCCGGTCAAGATTTAAAATGAAGTTGACGTCAATCCGCTCATTGGGTTTAAAATTTTGCTCGGTCCATTTTCTGTTATTAGCCAAATTGGTCAACTGGTTTTGCAAGGTGTTGAAAATGCGTTTGTCTATTTGTGTACTGATCCGGTTGGACAATACAGTCACTTTGGCATTAATTTCCTGCGCAGCCAATGGTTTTGCAACGGCAATTACCAGCATCAAACTTAACCAGAATTTAATTGCGTTCATGTCAAATATTCATTAATTGCGTTTACAATTGCCTTTGCCACCTCAGGCTTACTCATCAAAGCAAGCGGCATTATCTGCTGGCGATCAGTCAAAAGTGTCACCTTATTAGTATCTACGCCAAAACCAGCTCCTTTATCCTGTAACGAATTGAGCACGATAATATTGGCAGATTTTGTTATCAGCTTTTTCTGAGCATTTTTTATTGCATCATTCGTTTCCAAGGCAAAACCAACACTTATTTGATCTGCTCTTTTGTGCTTGCCACAATAAGCAAGAATATCAGGATTCTCTATGAGTTCGATAATAGGAGGAGCTTTACCAGCCTGCTTTTTATACTTAGATTCTAAAGGTTTAGCAGGTCTGAAATCTGCTACAGCGGCAGTCATTACTGCGATATCACACTCATCGAAAATGGCTTTAGTAGCTTCAAACATTTCGAGGGCAGTCCTTACCCTTACCACCTGCATACCTGCAGGATCCGGGGCGGTTGAAGGTCCCAAAATCAAATGGACTTCAGCTCCCTGGGTTTTTAATTCATTGGCAAGTGCTATCCCCATCTTTCCACTGGAATGATTACCAATAAATCGAACCGGATCTATGGGCTCGTAGGTAGGACCTGCCGTAACCAAAACTTTTTTTCCTTGCAAAGCTCCAGTGCTTTTCAAGGAAACCTGACTCACGATCAAATCAAAAATTTGCTCTGGCTCTGCCATACGCCCCTCACCAACCAACCCACTGGCAAGCGATCCGTTTCCTACTGGCACTATTTGCACTCCCCAGCTAGATAATCTTTTCAAATTGTCACGGGTAGCAGGATGATGCCACATATCCTCATCCATTGCAGGGCATACCATAACCGGACAAGTGGCACTCAGATAAACTGCCATCAACAGATTGTCGCAGAGCCCGGTAGCCATTTTTGCCAATGTATTGCAACTCAGTGGGGCTATAACCATTAGGTCTGCCCAACGGCCCAATTCCACATGGTTGGCCCAGGCATCACCCTCCGAAAGATCAGAAAGTACTTTTTGTCTGCTCAAGGTGGATAGTACCAAGGGAGAAACAAAATCAACTGCTGCTTTGGTCATTACAACTTTAACCAAAGCATCGGATTGAGTCAATTGCCTTACCAGCAAAATAATCTTGTAAGCAGCAATGCTCCCCGATATCCCAATTAATATTTTTTTCCCGGTAAGTCCCATATAAAATAAAAAGCGATAGCCCTAAAAGGGCTATCGCAAAGAAAAATGATTTAAGCCATGTTAACTAAAGAGATCCTGATCATTTTTACGATGGTAGATTTTATCTTCCAAAAACTCGCTTGTTGCAAGCAGTGCGGGATTAGGCATACGCTCGTAAGCACGACTGATTTCAATCTGCTCCTTATTTTCATGAATTTCTTCAAGGCTGTCTGCGTGGTTAGCAAATTCTTCAAGCTTACTATGCAATTCTTCCCGAATACCAATGTTAATTTGATTTGCACGCTTAGCTATTATTGCAATTGATTCGTACAAATTTCCTGTTTTGTTCTTAATGTCCGATATGTTCTTGGTTTCGGCAGTATTGGCAGTATTTGTATTAACTTGACGTCTTATTCTGCTCATTTTTTATGGATTTAATTTTATTTTCAGTTTGACTTTTATATTTCACTACATCTTCAAGGAAGGTACTTTCAGGAAATCGATCACTGAAATCGGCACATTCATCCAACACCTTCTCATAACGCTCTACTTGCCTTTCAAAAATGCTCTTTTTCGCATAATCATAATAAGACTTAATTTCCATCAATTTATAACGGTCGCCTTTTTCAGAATCAGGGAAGTTAAACATTAATTGAGAATAAGCGGTAGCCGATGCTTTAAAAAAGCCTAAATTATAGTACAACTCAGCGGCCCTGCGTTCCTTTTCTTCTAGTTTTCCCCTCAATTCATCAATAATATCGGAGGCTTCTTTATTTTTTGGAGAACCTGGATTCCGGATTATAAATGTTTGAAAAGCATTAATTGCTTTAATGGAAGGGGTTTGGTCCAAATCAGGTTTTGGAGATTCCTTGTAGTAAGAATAAGCCCGGTAAAAGGCTGCATCAATGGACCTTGGACTATTTGGGAAATTCTCTATAAAGCCTTTAAAAAGATTTTCTGCATTCAGATAATCCCGCATGTAGTAGTGGCTTAGTGCATAATTCCAGTAAAGATCCTCAAAAGGAGCCGTTCCTTTTAATACAGGAAAGATATCTTCATAAACCAAAACGGCCTGTGAATATTTCTTCTTTGCAAACAGTTCATTTGCCTTTTTCAGCTTATAGTCATAGTCCGTACTTTTCAGAATCTTGTTGATCTGACTACAGGCTGACAACCCGAATATTAAAGAAGCAAGTATAATAATTCTACCCATAAAAGTGTGCAAAGTTAATAGTTTTATTATTTATGTATCAAAATAAGAAGAAAGCGGGGGAATAATAATGTTAAATCTGCAAGTTGAATAAAACAAAACAGCCCTCCATTGCTGGAAGGCTGTTCAATTATTATTTAATTAAAAGATTAGTTTCTGCTGCGGTACTGAGGATAAGGAGCCACCGGTACGGTGTTAGGTCCTGTTTCATCAGAGCAATCCTGCATGTCAACTGTGTTGGCATCACCATCCTGTCCGTATTTGAATACGAAGCGATCGCGACCTAAACCCTTGGTTTCAACCAGGTAGTTGATAACTGCATTTGTACGATCCCAGCTTAACTGCTGCTCACGCTTGCTGCTTCCACCATGTCCTACTACACAAATTTTACAGGTTGGATTCATCTTGATTTGTTCAGCAGCTGCATCTAATATAGAAGTTGCACTTGAAGATAAACCAGAACGACCACTTGTGAACTGTACGCTAGGCAGGTAGCCAATGCTACAAGTAGAAGAAGAAGGAGGCATAGTTGTCATTTTTGCTTCCAAATCTTTACAGCACTGAGGATCAGGGCATTTACCTACGCCCTCAGCATCAACAGGCTGACACGCGGTTGGTGTAATTAATTCTTTGTCTGTGTAGTCAGGTACTCCATCACCATCTGTATCACGGCTGCGGCCACGGGTATCAACCGGCACACCAGCAGGAGTATTTGGCTCAAGGTCAAACTGATCAATAACACCATCACCATCACTGTCTTCTAACCATCCCTTAGGAATATTCATACGGGTAGGATTGCTTAACTCTCCGTAAGGCTGTCCAAGAGGATTGTGCTGCCAAAGTGGAGCAACACG
>JBBQXO010000214.1:0-6953 GCA_038209595.1 Chitinophagales bacterium | reverse complement strand
AGCCGGAAATATTTATATTCTGCGCATGGAAAATGCCGCAATCATAAGAAAAGCTGCCATGGATATTTACCTCGATTGCCACATGCTTACCGAAGGGAAGGTTGCTGATGAGCAAGATATACTACTATTACGCAGCGAAATCGAGGAATTCAGGGGAACCTTTATAGAATGGATAAACGGATTTGAACCCGATGATTATGCCGATGAATGGGGATTATTTGTTCCATGAAGGCATCTCTAAAAAAACGGTTGTGACGTTTTGCTCATTCCCTATCCTCCTCTTTAACAAGGTGTAAGGTATCTTTCAGGCATTTTACAAGTCTTGCTTAAGGCAGTTTAGAGGGCGCTTTAATCAATTTCTTCTTCTTTTGACTGCTTGATTTTTTTAGGGTTTCTACCTGCTTGCGTGCTTGCTCTAAGGAAACGGGCTGCTGTTTAGATAAAACCGCTTTCTGTGCCTCCGCCAATTCCTGAAAGGATATTTTGTAGTTCATGTTTAGATGGCATTTTTGTAAAATTAATCCTTTTTTAAGTAACTGGACGATCTTCTGCCCACACCACTCTCCTCTCTACGGGGCGGGTGGGGCTACTCCCGCTTTATCAACCCCTGCTGATAACTTTTATCCTTCTCCAGTATGGCACCCGCTTTAGCCGCAGCCCGGTCGAGGATTCCCACTTTCACCATATGGTTTACTTCGAGGTTAAAAACGCCAAACTCTTCCACTACGGTTCCGGTCATGCGGTAAAAGCCCCGGCCTTGCAGCGGGTAAGCTTTGGCGCTGTCGGGGAAATGGACGGTATCGAGCCAATCCCCTGCGGCATCTACATAGGTGCCAAAATACATCATTTCGCCCTTTACGGTATGTACCGGCTTTTGGGTAATCAGGTAGCCCAGCATGGTGATGGTTTGCCCAAGGCATTCCGGCATGCGGACCGCCGGTACAAACAGCGCAGCAACTTTGTCGGCAACACCCCCAACCCTACTCTTATGGTTGGTGTCTTCACCAACAACACCCCCAACCCTCACCTCGTGGTTGTTGTCCTGACTACTGGCAAGCCCATTACCAACCCGCACTTCGTAGTTGGTGTCTTCACCACCAACACCCCCAACCCTACTCTTATGGTTGGTGTCCTGACCAACCACACCACTAACCTTCACCTCGTGGTTGATGTCCTGACTACTGGCAGGCTCATTACCAACCCGCACTTCGTAGTTGGTGTCTTCACCACCAACACCCCCAACCCTCACTTCTTGGTTGGTGTCCTGACCACCAACACCACTAACCTTCACCTCGTGGTTGGTGTCCTGACCACCAACACCACTAACCTTCACCTCGTGGTTGGTGTCCCCACCAACCACCACACCAACACCACCAAAACCAATCCCCACATCCACCAACTCAAACGGATTACACAACGAAAACCCCAGTATTTCCAGCTCATCCAACGCATCATCAATCGGGTGATGGGACAATTGCGGCAATTCAAAAGTAACCGGTGGCTCTACAAAAAGCAAAGGTTGACGCATTAGAGGCTGCTTTATGCTATCCTCATCCAACGCCTCTTTTTCCTGATATTCCAGTGTGTACTTCTCTGCTCCTGACAAATCCTCCTCTTCCTGATTCTGCCCGATAACATTTTTACCTTTTGTTTTTCCTCTCATGCCGTCAGACCTGACACTCCCCTCGTGGTTGGCATTCCCACCAACCACTCTTCCCCTAACCCGCACCTCGCGGCTAGCGCCTGCACCCGTCCCCACACCCTTCCTATGCAAAAAATTCGCCTCCCACAACAGTTCCTTTTTGTTTTTACCCGTAAACCGCAGCGCCCCTACCCTGATCAGGATATTCAACTGCTCGGCACCGATACCGGTACGCTCCATAAAATCGTGCAGGGTCAAAAACACCCCGTCCTTCCATCGTTGATACAGTATCCTTTCTACCAGTTTATCCTCCATACCCTGTATATGTACAAGCCCCACGTACACCTCCTTGCCGCTGATATGCGTAAGGTGTTCGCTGTTGTTTACACAGGGTGCAAGTACCGTAGCTCCCGTCTTTTTTAACTCTAAAAAATACAACTCGGTAGTATAGAAGCCGCCAAAATTATTGATGACCGCCACCATAAACTCCATCGGATAATAGGTTTTCAGGTACAGGCTTTGGTAGCTTTCCACCGCAAAGCTCGCACTATGCGCCTTGCTAAAGCTGTAGCCGCTGAAACTCTCTATCTGCCGCCATACCTCGGTACTGATATCATCGGGGTAACCCCGCTCTTTGCAGTTGGCAAAAAATGTATCACGGATCCGCATGATTTCCTTTTTACCCCGGTACTTACCACTCATGGCACGCCGCAGAATATCCGCTTCCCCCATATCGAGCCCGGCAAAATGGTGCGCCACTTTGATTACATCTTCCTGATACACCATTACCCCATAGGTTTCCTCCAACAGTTCCTTCATTTTAGGGTGCAGATAGGTAAACGAATCCGGATGGTGAAACCGGTGAATATATTCCTTCATCATGCCGCTTTTGCTTACCCCCGGACGAATAATACTACTTGCCGCCGTCAGCGTAATGTAGTCATCGCATTCCAGTTTTTTCAGTAACTGCCGCATAGCAGGGCTTTCTATATAAAAACAGCCAATGGTATCCGCCTTGCGGATCTGCGCAGCTACCAGCACATCTTTTTTAAACTTTTCGACCTGATGAATATCCACATCCTTTTCCTGATTTTCTTTCACGAGCCGGATCGCCTCTTTGATATGCCCCAATCCGCGCTGACTGAGGATATCGAGTTTGTACAGTCCTACTTTTTCGGCCACAAACATATCGAGCTGTGTGGTACCAAAACCCTTGGGGGGCATATCCACCGCACCATACTGATAAACAGGTGCCTCACTGATGAGCATGCCACCGGGGTGTATGCTCAGGTGGTTGGGGAAATTCACCAGCAGTTTGCCATATTGCAAAATGAGCTTTTGAATCGAATCACCTGTCAGCAGCTTCGTCAAGTCGCGTTCGGTAGCATGACTGAGGGCATCCATTTCGGCCTTAGGCAAGCCAAACACTTTACCCAATTCCCGGATGACAGAGCGGTACTGAAACGTACCATACATGCCCAACAGCGCCACCTGCTCTTTTCCATATCGCTTGAAAATATAGTCAATCACTTCGTCGCGGTCTTTCCAGCTAAAATCAATATCAAAATCGGGCGGTGAGGTCCGGTAAGGATTCAAAAAACGCTCAAAATAGAGGTCTAACTCAATTGGGTTCACGTCGGTAATCTGTAAGCAGTAAGCCACAATACTATTGGCGCCACTCCCCCGCCCTACATAGTAAAAACCACGGCTTTGAGCATAGCGGATCACATCCCAGGTAATCAGGAAATAGGCGTTGAACCCGAGATCGTTGATGATTTTCAGTTCTTTTTTTACCCGTTGCAGAGCCTCTTTATTTTTTTTACCAAAACGATACAGGACTCCATCGAGTGCCAGTTTTTCCAGAAATATCCGATCATCCTCTGCCGTTGCGCTGAATACTTTCTTGTTTTTATCGGTGCCAAAATCCATCTCTATATGGCAGCTTTCCATCACCTGCAAGGTATTGGTTATAATGCCGGGGTATTGCTGAAAAGCCTCTAACAGGTAACCGGGTTTCACCCAGGTTTCGTAAGGCGGTGCGGTATGTATGGGATCAAGTTTGCTGAGCAACGTATTTTGATCAATAGCCCGCAGCAGCCGGTGCAGGTTGTAGTAGGTCTTGTTTTTAAAAGTAACCGGGTGACGGATCACAAGTTTGTTGGCATACTTCGCCACCGGAAAACCATAGAGTTTGTTTACCTCGGCAGGCATGATTCCCAGCAACTCATTGAGTGCCAGTTGGTCGGGTTGCTTTTGCCCAAATGGAAAAATGATCCACACATGTTCACTAAAACCGGGCTGTGCGGGAAAAGGGGCTTTGGTTTGCAGGTGATTGCTCAGCCAGCGGTTTATTTCCAGCAGACCATAGTTATCGCGGGCCAGCAGCACATACAGCAGCTTTTCACTACCGGGGGCTTTATCGTCGAGGGTATTGCGCACTTCCAGCCCGACAATCGGCTTAATGCCCTGTTTCCGGCAAAAATCCACAAAATCCCATACATCGCTTGTGTTGTTGATGTTGGTGAGCGCCAATGCGTTAGCCCCATTTTCTGCGGCTAAAGTCACGAGCTCTTCGGTGGCGAGTGTGCCATACCGGTAGCTGAAATATGTTTTACAATTGAGATACATAAAGTAGAATGGGAAGGCAAAAATACTAAATTTTTTAGTAAAAAGAGACATAGTAAGGGTCTTCTATTTATCCACATGAGAGAAAGTCAAAAATTGGATTGCAGGTAAAAACCTGAATTACCCGAAAAGCTGTAAATTTGAAAAAAAGAAAAATGAATGGAGCTAATCAAAATATGAGCCTGACTGATTATTACTTCAGTTTGTTAAAAAACCTGCAACCCGACAGCAAGCTGGATCTGATTTCCAAATTATCAGAATCCCTGAAATCTCAGGAAAAAAAAGAAGATGTAACGTTAGAGTCCCTTTTTGGTGCCTATCAATCTGATGAAACTGCCGAGGAAATAATTGCGTCAATTAAATCATCGAGAACTTTTAATCGTAAGACAGAGGCGCTTTGAAACAATATTTACTAGATACCAATATTTGTATATTCTTCATAAAGGGTAAGTATAACCTTTTGGATAAAATAAAGGAAATTGGCGAAGAAAATTGTTTCATTTCAGAAATGACAGTGGCTGAAATGAAGTATGGGATTGAAAACAGTAATACGATTGAAACCATGCGGCCAATTGTAGAATCTTTTCTCTCAAAATTCGTTGTCATACCCATTTATGATGCCCTTGATATTTATGCAAAAGAAAAAGCAAAACTGAGAAAAAAAGGAATGCTGATAGATGATTTCGATTTATTAATTGGTACAACTGCTATACATCACAACTTAATAATGGTTACCAATAATGTTGAGCATTTTATACGATTGGACGATATTGAAATAGAGGATTGGACAAAATCTTAAGCAACTATAATACTGCTATTTGAATCCTTAATTTTAAACTTATGGATTCGTTACTGGTACAACCTAAAAATACTGAAGAGCTTATCTTATTGTAAAACATGCTTAATAAAATGCAGGTGGGCAATACAGTCATAAGTGTAGAACAAAAAGAAGACTTTGGACTGATGATGTTGATGGAAGAGGCAGATCGTAGCAAGCGGGTATCAAGAAGCACTATTATGAAAAAACTGCGCAAATCCTGATTATGGAGATCGTTTTTCTCCGCCAATTTACTAAAGACATAGAAAAACTCCCAAACCCTGCCCGTAAAAAAGTAGCTACCATTATTATTGAGGTCGAAAAGGCTGGCTCTTTGGAAAAAATTTCTCATTACAAAAAACGGAAAGGTCATCCACATCCATACCTCATCCGCACCGGAAACTATTGAATTGGGTTCTACTACCCTCCTGATCGGTCTGTGGAGATGGCAAGGGCTGTATACAGAAAAGATATTTACAGCGTTTTTCCATGAAAAGTCTTCTTCAGGAGACACCCAATGGAGCAATTGGTAACTAAAGTATATTTTGCAATTTAGATACTTAAAATAGAATGGAAAGACAGAATGCTATTTTTTTATTCCGGAGCAAAATACCGCTTGCTGAATACGAATTTTATACACAATTTAAAAATTGAAATCAATAAATTTGTACCATGAGTTTATTGCAAAATCCAAATAATAATCAACAGGTGAATTTTATATTTTCTGAAATAAACAAGCTGTCTTTTGACGATCGGGAAATTGTTCGCAACAGTCTTGCAGTCGAAAATTGGCAAAACCATTTACATATACTCGTCCAACAACCTGCAACGGAAGATGAACTCAGTTTAGTAGAAATCAACAGCATTAAATATTAATCAAGAAAGGCTACATATGCGCAGCAGAAGGTTGGTACCTGATCCTGATATTTATGTAAGCTATTTTATTACAGGAAAAGCCAATTACCAGAACCTGATTGTGTTGAAACACAGGATTCAATTAATATTTTTCAGGAATTGCTCGATGAAATTGAAAGAGTATTACAATACCGAGGCTGCGAAAATTTGGAATCAACATCAGACAATCGCTTCAATTTATAAAAGACACCTCAACCACAGCAATTCTGCAAAATCTAATAAAACGATATATTCCCGAAGATGCAAACAATGAATACCTGATTGCCTTGCCCTGCAGCAAAGCGCGGGATTTGTGTGCAGCGGAGATCAGGATTTTCTTAGTGAAAAAACGAAGTTGGAAAAACAGTTTCCTAAGTTGAAAATTATTACCAAAAAAGAGTTTGAAGAAATGTTTCCAGTACAAGAATAATCCCAATCATCCAAGTCTACAAATTAGAGCCAGATTATTGGCAGAAGGCATAGATATTTCGAGATTCAGCAAAACGATTCTTCAGTATGCTTTCAAAGGGCAGTACGAATGGACATTGACCCGATACATTTCTCTTCAATCAAATGGTAGCATTTCCCGTAAATTACCAGATATTAATTGGTTTGGGCCAGATACGGTTTTGCAGTCAGCCCAGAAAATTGTACAGGCTTCACAAACCATAGAACCTGCTTATAATATAGATTTTTCTACCAATCTTACATACCGCAAACTCACTGGCAATACCTGTTCATTCCAGTATAGTTTCAACCAATCTAAAGGCGATTATGGGTGGATGCCTACGCTGGAACCCGGTTACAACAGCTCATTTGCCGCGCCGCTAGATATATTCAGGCAAAATAGTTTTAACCTTGAATTTCGCAGGTTTATATATCTTTTTAACAGGCACCATCCATTTGCAGGCAAGTCTTAACCTCAGCAGCAGCGACCTGTTGGTAAACCTTGTGCCGGTAACCAACAGGATAAAA
>JBBQXO010000213.1:0-7068 GCA_038209595.1 Chitinophagales bacterium | reverse complement strand
CCGGCCATTTACAATCAGCGGGGCATTGGCATTGCAATAAATACGAGATCCTTTTTCAATGGTCAGCGTGGCTCCGGCTGCCACCGTAAGCGGTTTCAGGATTACATAAGGCAGGTTGGCATCCCAAACCGTGGTTCCGCTAAGCGTGCCTCCATTGATGAACCGGGCATTTTGGCCATAGGCCTGCAACTGAACCAAGCGGCTGTTGCCATTAAAAATGATTTCAATGCTGTCCCGCACCACAAAGGGTTGGTTGGCCGCATTGGGATTGATGGTTACCCGTACAAAAATATAGAGGCTGTCCTGTGCGGCAAGTTCGAGTCCCTGTGCATCGGGTAGTGGTTGCCCGTTGATGTTGAGTGCAAAGGCCGAGCTAGTGCCGCCAAAAAGCCGGATGCGGTCAATCCGCAGTTTCTGATTGTTTTCGTTGACGAGCGTAAACTGCCGGGTAACCGATCCGGTACTGGTAAAAGCGGTATCGAATCGAAGCGTATCTGCCCCTATCTGCAACAAAGCATCCGGGGAGCTGATGAAACCTTCCTTATCACAACCTAACCAGCCCAAAGCGAGCATTAGTAAAGTGGTAAAACGCATTATATAAGACGGTCGATGCATACGTGTGCTATGGCTCTACCGGAGTGTTTATACTTTTTACCCCCGGTTATCCTGCAAATTCAGGCTATTCCTGCGAAATAATGTTTTTTTCTGCTCAAAGACCTCTTAAAACCCTCGTAAATTTCAAAAACGGCTTGCCATGGCAAGACTGAGTACCGAAAGTTTAAGCCCCGGTATTTTCAGCAGTACCTGTCCGCAGGCGTCGAGGGTGGCTCCTGTAGTAATCACATCATCCACCAGCAATGCATGTTTGTTTTCGAGGTGGCCGGTATCAAGCAGGTCAAAAACATGTTCCACATTCGACCAACGCTGTATCCTCGATTTTTTGGTTTGGGTCTGCGTATGCACTGTTCGCATTACAGCCACCTCTTCTACAGGCAACCCGGTGGCAAGGTGAAGTCCGCGGCACAGTATTTCGCTTTGGTTAAATCCCCTGATCGCCATTTTTCGCTTGTTTAGCGGCAGTGGTACCATTACGTCAATGGAATCAAACCAATGGCTGCTTTTTTGCAATTGTGTTCCCATGGTTTGGCCAATATAGACGCCAAGCGCTGTATTGCCGCGGTATTTTAGCTGATGGATCAGCTTTTGGGTAAGTCCGCCTTTGCTAAAAAATAGCCAGCTTGCTCCTCGTTCTAACCGAAGTCGTCCGGCAAACAGCCGAAACACATGGTTTTCGACGGCTTTTTCATAATGGGTGCGTGGCAGTTCTTTCAGGCAGCGGCTACAAAGCCTTTGTTGCTGCTGATACAACTCGTAACCACACCCAATGCATTGGTGCGGGTAAAAAAGCCTGCTCAGGTCTTCGAGGTAGGATCGTGTTTTCATAGGTCGTTGATGATTTACGAAAGTGATATTTTTTAAATCTAAAGTTTTAAATCTGGCATTGTGAAAATAACCATAATTTTTAAAATTAAGTTACTAAATTTGTTTGCAAGGAGCTGTTGTTAAGTGGGATATACTTCAATTGAAATATGTGCGGGTGCAGGAGGTCAGGCTATAGGTTTAGAGCGTGCAGGTTTTAATCATTTGGCATTGGTGGAGATCGAATCCATAGCATGTCAAACGTTACGTTTGAATAGACCTGAGTGGAATGTAATAAATAAAGATGTTAAAGAATTTTCTGGAAAGGATTTCATGGGTATTGATCTGTTAGCAGGAGGAGTACCCTGTCCACCTTTTTCAATAGCGGGTAAACAACTAGGCAGTCTTGATGAAAGAGATCTATTCCCAGAGGCACTAAGGCTGGCAAAGGAATGTAATCCCAAAGTCGTAATGCTAGAAAATGTTCGTGGTATTCTTAATATAAAATTCAAATCGTATAGGCAGGAAATACTCAATGAGTTATATAAAATGGGATATTTATGTGATTGGCGTCTCATAAATTCATCTGATTATGGAGTTTCTCAATTAAGACCAAGGGCTATACTTGTTGCATTAAAAAGAAAATACTTTGATTATTTTAAATGGCCTTTAAAACATGAAACTCCTTCTTTAACTGTCGGTGAATTATTATATGAAGAAATGAGTTCTCTTGGATGGGAGAATGCGGATTCTTGGAAACTAATGGCTAATAATATAGCTCCTACCCTTGTTGGAGGTTCTAAAAAGCATGGTGGCGCTGACCTTGGCCCTACGAGATCAAAGCAGTCTTGGGCAACACTTGGAATTAACGGTAAAGGGTTAGCAGATGCACCTCCCATAAATGGATCAAAAGAAATGCCAAAGCTAACGCTTAAGATGACAGCCTTAATCCAGGGATTTCCCAAAGACTGGCAGTTTGTGGGAAAGAAAACTCCTGCCTACCGACAAGTTGGTAATGCGTTTCCCCCTCCTGTTGCCAGTGCAATTGGGTTATCTATAAAAAAGGCACTTCTAAAATATGAGCAAAAAAATAGTTCCAAGGGGTAAAGGGTCAAGAGCTAAATTGCGTGATTTTTTCATTGAAAACGTTGGTGAAATTTTGGACTCTGATACCCTAAGAAAGGTTGCCGGAGCAAGTGAATGGGGACGACGGGTGCGAGAATTAAGAAATGAGGAGGGTATGAATATCCTGACTCACAACGATAAAAGTGAATTAAAACCTGGTCAATACCTCTTAGTTAATTTAAAGCCTTTGCCTGCGTTTGAAAGAGGAATATCCAAAGAAGTTCGTGCTTTTGTGTTAGACAGAAATGGTTTTACCTGTCAGATGTGTGGTGCCGCCGCGGGGGAACCACATCCTTACGATGAAGGAAGAAAAACAAGACTACACATTGGACATATTATTGATAAAACAATGGGGGGTAGCGACGAGCCTGCAAATTTGAAGGCTTTATGCTCCGTGTGTAACGAGGGAGCATCGAATCTTACCCTGAATAGGCCTCAAGCAATTAAGTTGATAGCACAAGTAAGGAGAGCCCCAACTGTTGACCAACTGGATATTTTAAAATGGTTGGTTAGTAAATTTCCCACACAGACAGAAGGGTTTCTAAACGAATTAAAAAGATAAATTATCGGTTTTCTTAACGGTTGTATTAAATGCAGTCTAGGAATATCGTTCAAAAAAATGTGCATTTGTGTAAACTGAAATTAAGGAATAAAAGAGGTATTTAAAGCAAATTAAATTTCACTTTTGATCCCGGGAAAAAAAGGAATATGCAAATGATATAGTACATTTTTATTTGTTTCCCTAAGTTCTGATAGCTTTGCCAAAAAATTAAACCGTCTTGGGGACCACCGTTTTTTTAATTACGCCACCATTTACACAGCTCAATACACCGTATCCGGCCACGGCATACCTAAAGGGTTTTTTAAATACACGGGGCATTGCCTCCTTTCAGGCCGATCTTGGCATTGAAGTGATATTGCGGTTATTTTCCCAAAAGGGCCTGACCGCTTTATTTGAAAATATAGCCACACGGCAACCCGAAATGACGCCCAACTGCCGACGGATTGTTGCGCTGAAACCCCATTATATTGAAACGATTGATCCCGTGATTGGCTTTTTGCAGGGACGTCAGCCTACGCTTGCCCACCGCATTTGCAACGGGCATTACCTGCCCAAAGCAAGCCGGTTTGAGCATGCTGTGCAAATGGGGGAAGCCTTTGGCAACATGGGTTTGCAGGATAAAGCCAAATACCTTGCCACCATGTACCTTGAAGATCTGAGCGATCTGATTAAAGAATGTGTGGATGAGCATTTCGGATTCAGCCGCTATGCCGAAAGACTTGGCCGCTCAGCCAATCATTTTGATGAATTGTACGAGGCATTGCAACAGCCCTATACATTTATTGACGAGTTGCTGATGGAGTTGCTGTCTGCGCATATGGAAAAAACGCAGCCAAGGATGGTAGCACTTTCGGTTCCTTTTCCGGGGAATTTATACAGCTCACTACGTTGCGGACAATGGATAAAAGCCCATTACCCACTGGTAAAAGTGGCTATGGGCGGTGGTTTTGCCAATACCGAACTGCGTAGTTTGCGGGATGAACGTGTTTTTGAGTTTTACGATTTTATTTCGCTCGATGACGGCGAAGCCCCGATTGAAAACCTTGTGAAACTGATACAAGGCGATATTGCGGTGGAGGAGCTCAAGCGAACCTACACCCTTGCCAAAAAGGAGCAAACGACTCCTGCGCTGCAGTTGGTGGAGGCGGGGGAGGTAGAAGACGATTATCTGCTACCTCAACAAGAATTGCAATACTTTAATAATCCGTCCTGCAAGGATTACAAACAGGGCGATGTGGGTACCCCGGATTATTCCGATCTGTTGCTCGATCAATATATTGATGCCATTGAAGTGGTGAATCCCATGCACCGTTTGTGGAGCGATGGCCGCTGGAACAAGCTCACGATGGCACATGGGTGCTATTGGGCCAAATGTACTTTTTGCGATGTAAGCCTCGACTATATAAAATTATACGAACCAATAACCGCGTCTTTGCTTTGCGACCGGATGGAGCAAATGATGTCCCAAACCGGAACCTACGGTTTTCATTTTGTAGATGAAGCAGCCCCGCCGGCACTTATGCGGGCTTTGTCGCTTGAAATCATTCGTCGCAAACTGCCGGTGGTTTGGTGGACCAATGTGCGTTTCGAAAAAAGCTTTACCCGTGACCTGTGTGTACTCCTGAAAGCAGCCGGTTGTATTGCGGTAAGCGGGGGGCTCGAGGTAGCTAGCGACCGGCTATTGGAGCTGATACAAAAGGGCATCACCGTGGCACAGGTAGCGCAGGTGAACCGTCATTTTACTGAAGCAGGCATTATGGTGCATGCATACCTGATGTATGCCTTCCCTACGCAAACCGATCAGGAAACTATTGACTCCCTTGAGATGGTACGGCAAATGTTTAAGGCAGGGATTCTTCAATCGGGTTTCTGGCATCAGTTTGCCATGACCGCCCATAGCCCCGTGGGTTTAAACCCCAAAAAGTTTGGGGTAAAAAGCATTATCCCCACGATACCCACCTTTGCAGATAACGATGTGATACATGAGGACCCTACCGGAGCCGACCACGAATCGTACAGCCTCGGACTGAAAAAATCTTTGTTCAATTATATGAGCGGAATCGGGCTGGAAGAGCCGCTGCACAAATGGTTTGAAAGGAAAGTACCCAAAACCACCGTGGCACCTGATTATATTGAAAAGGCACTGGAAGAAGGCTTTTATATCTCCCACAAACCCAACAGCAAAGTGGTGTGGTTAGGTCAGCAACCGGTTATGGAAATCATCAGCAAATCGAAAAAAGGAAGCACCTGGCAGGTGGCGAACCTGCATTTTGAAGCCCCCGAAACAAGCCATTCCATCCGGCTTAGCCCCGAAGAAGCCGACTGGTTGATGCCGATGCTGGAGGAGCTATCTGTACATCACCCCAAACGTTTGACCCTGGCCGAAGTGCAGGCAAGCTATGAGCAGGCAGGCCTCGAAGACTTCCCTATGTTTTGGGATAACAAACCAATGAATACGCTGTGGAAGGCTGGGTTGTTGGTGGTGTGAAGGGGAGGGAATTTCGGGCGGGGAGTCAATGAGTGTCCTGCATTATAATCAAAAACCAAAAATGATTATACATTTCGGGTACCTTACAAATGATGAATAGAATATGTCCTGTAGGAGCCTTACAGTCAAGACTATAACTTCCTGCCAGCCTATATCAACCTGCTATCAGCCCTTTGGTTTTTATGGCTATGCGACAATAATTCCCTTTTATTTCTTTGATTTAGGAATATACGCTTTTGCTAATATGGCTTATTATCCCGGTACTGATGGAACTTCAATTTTGAGATTTCCTGTCCCCTTGCTAAATATAATATTCAAAAAAATTATTCTTTCTTTTTTATTATTTGAATTCAAGGGTTCAAACTTGTCCATCCCCAAATTATGAATCAGTTCATTATATAATTCATCAATCACAAACTCCTCAATTTCAATTTTTAGAGTTATAGAAATATCTGAAAAAAATGTAAAGTCTACTATATCCCCATATTTTGCTACAACAAGCTGAATTTTATTAATTGCAGAATGCCTTGCATCATTACAATATCCTGTCCAAAAAATATTTTCCATTTATGTAATAGCTTTCTATTCAGTTATAATGATCACCTTTTTTTTATTGCATATTCTGATTGTATCGAACCCTTTTATTTTTCAGACAATAATAAAAATATCTTCTCAGTTCCTATTAATTCTGCTAAAGCTTCACTACCCTTAAAGGACCCAGACTGATATTTGTATAAATAATCCTTTCATATAATATTTAAAGTTGAGTATTTTTTGTTTATTAGGTAAAAATAATTTAGAATTAGCGATTGATAAAGAAAGTTGGCTGTAAGAATGAATTTGCCTGAGTTTTTTTTTCCTGATAAATTGGTTGAGTAGGAAGGGTTGGTATTACATAAGGTTTGATCATGTTACACTCCTAACAGTACTTGTATTTATTAATGCAAGGTTGGTCAGTCTCTTTTCATTCACACAGAGAAGCATCATGCGTCCGAAAGCACTTACCTAATTGAAAAAAAGGAGTAAGTACCCGGTTTATTCAGGACATATTTGGCCACTTTAATAAAAAATATACCGAACGTTACCAGCTTGTTACCAAACAAAAATTGATTTGCTTACAAAATCCCATGGATGATTTATAGCAATAAGGTGGGTTGGAATGATAAATATATGTATTTTTGAAGAAATTTGGATACACACACTCATCCGAAACAAATATGTATAAAACAAAGTAATAAATTATTGAAAATTTATTACTTATTAAAAGTGTATATATATTTAATACAAGAGTTTTTGGTTTGTATCACTGGTATTACATTCAGACATTATTTAATTCTTTGAAAGTATAGCCAGTATTGTGTTTCAGAGAAATGTGAGGAGGAAACGATTTAGATATTTAAAACGATATTACCGTGTTTCATCAGTTAGCACTTGAACTTAATATCAATTATCTGCCAGGAAAGAATCATTATCG
>JBBQXO010000212.1:0-7128 GCA_038209595.1 Chitinophagales bacterium | reverse complement strand
CACCACCCTTGTCATGCCCCATTGCTCTGTAGTAAGTATTTGCGGTTGCAAAACAATCAGGTTCAATGCCCCAAAACCAAACCCGGCAAAAATGACGATAGTGGAAAGAATGGATTGTCGCTGTATGGAGGGGGTGGACATGGCTGCAAAATAAAGAGTTGCCCTTCAAATAAAGGTATATACTTCTTGTATTTCGTCCAAATGATAAATGAAAAGTAATTTTATTTCATCTTCTTCACTATTTTCGTTTTTTATCCTTGAAATCTTACCAAAAAACCTAATCCTTTCCAAGATTATGAAGAGTTTTTTTAATTCTTGTCTCTATAGGTTGTATTTCACAGAGTTTTTCACAGGGTTTGGGTTCTATTTATAAAGAAATAGATTTAGGAGGAAAGTCTGATGTATGGAACACCGCACTTTCAGGTGATTCAAATATTTTTGCCGGTGGCTCAATAACTTTTGCTGATAACAGTATGGGTGCTTTGGTTATGAAAACCAATATCAATGGAATTATCCAATGGGCTAGAACTCTAAAAGGTCCTCGGGCACAATTATTTCGTCGGGTTTACCCCTTAAAGGACTCGGGTATTTTGGGCTGTAGGAGCATCATCTACTTACCCGGCTTCAAGTAATTTTTCTGCATTGGTAACTCGTTGGGACAAAAATGGAAATTTAATTTGGACCAGGTCATTAAGAATAAATTCTCAATTTAGAGACTGGGCCCTTGATGTGGAAGAACTCTCTAATGGAGAAATCTTGATAGTAGGAAATATCAATTCTAGCGGTTATCTGGCCTCCGGTCTTACTTTAAAACTTTCTGCATCAGGTGCAATGATTTGGGGAAAAATGTGTAGGTTTTTTGAAGGAATCAATTTCAGGACAAGCCTGGAGACACCGGATGGTTATTTAGTAGCGGGAGAATATCTTTTAATGGTAATACCACCTATCGGACAGTCTAAATAAAGATAAATAAGCTAGATGGGAATTTACAATGGATAAAATCTTATACGTCACAAGGTAATATTATTTCTTCTGGTCCGCTTGTAAAAACTCAAAATGGTTATATTTTAAATGGTATTAATTATCAAACTGCAAGTGCAATCGGTGGATTTTATAAGCATCATATCATTTATTTAAATCATGATTTTACGCCACAAAAGAGTCTTGATATTTCACCAAACCGGATAAATGGCAGACTGGCAGAAACCAATTTATTTGTTGGTAAGGATGGAAGTGTTACAGGTGCTTCGGGAGGAGATAATACCGGAGATGTAGCCCATTTGTTTCAACTCAACGCAAACAGTGAATTGATTTGGAGTAAAAAACTTAAAATGCATCTATTAATCAGTTAAGCGGTGTGGTTCCTGTCTCAGACAATGTAGATTTTGTATTTATGGGTTCAAAAAGTCTTCCTGGTGAAAATGGAAATGCCATTTGGGTAAGACTCAATACAAAGGATGAAAAAAATGATTGTGGTATAGAAAATGGGGAATTGAAAGTTAGCCCTCTTACCATTTCGGAAGTTCAGTTTTCTTTTGATCAGGTTGAGAATGTCTCAATTTCTAACTGGATTAGTAGTACTCCTTCTGCTGTCACTTTAAATGTTTCGAGTATTATTTCTTTTAATCCACAAAGAGTTTTTGGCGGGGGAATTTTTTGCCGTAATACTGAGGTTTAATTAGAGGCACAAGGGGGAGTGAAATATACCTGGTTCCCATCTGATCAATTAGATAGCACCAATATTGCTAATCCGAAATTGAAAGTGACAAAAACCGGATGGAAATAAGGAGATCTGCAAGGGGGAAGAAGCTGTTTTTGAGGCAACAGGAGCAAACAGATATCAAGCATTTTTACCTTTGGGTAGTATTCAACTCCAAGATACTGTCATTTTTAAAATATTACCTGATTCAAGTACGCTATTTATGGTGAAGTTTTGGGAAGATGAATGTTCCGATTCAGCAATGCTTACTATTCGTGTTATAGTCAACCCAATTCCGGAGTTTTTATTATCGAGTGCTGATATCGTTACTTGTTCGCTGCCCTTTACCCAATTAGAATCTAGCGGAACGGGACAACATTTATGGTCGCCTTCTCTGGGGTTATCACAGCCAAATATCCCTAACCCGATAGCAAATCCATCACAAACTACAACCTATAAAGTTGAATTGACCGATGCTTTCGGATGTAAAGCCACTAATTCCATATAAGTTTTAGTAATAAATGATGGTAACCTTTTAAGATACAAGCTTCCAGGGGCATTTACTCCCAATAATCATGGTTTGAATGATTGTTTTGGTATTTCAAAATGGGGTCAGTCTATTGATTTAATAGTATTTAATATATATAATCGCTGGGGTCAGATTGTTTTCTCAGGAGATTTTAACAGGCGCTGTTGGGATGGAAAGTTTAAGGGGCTGGAGCAGCCATCAGGTAATTATGTTTATAAGCTCAAGGCAAACACCATTTGCGGTTTAGTGGAGCTAAAAGGTGACTTTATGTTGATACGGTAAGGATTCTGCAGAAAGATGGCTGCTCGTTGGTTGTTTTGGATTAGAATTTTTAAGATAATAATATTGCAACAATTATGTAAATTTGAACCACATTGAATAAATTAAAAAAATAATCAATTGAATTCATATACTGAAATAGACCGTTGCCGGATTAGTGGTAGTAAAAATCTCATTACTGTTTTATCTCTGGGAGAACAGGAACTTACTGGTGTTTTTCCTACCTCTAGAGAAGAGAAAATAACCAAAGGTCCCCTTGATTTGGTTTGGTGTCCAGATAGTGGATTATTGCAAATGAAGCAGTCCTATAGCCTTGAAGAAATGTATGGCGATAACTATGGTTATCGATCCGGATTGAACGCTAGCATGGTTCGCCACCTTACCAACAAGGTAAAAATGTTGGAAAAAATGATCCCTCTTTCGGAGAAGGATCTTGTAATAGATATTGGGAGCAATGACGCCACTGCCTTAAAGGCTTATAGCGGTAATCACAAAAAAGTAGGGATTGATCCGACCGGTAAAAAGTTCCTTGAATATTATACAGATGGAATTAGTTTAATATCCGATTTTTTTACAGCAAAAGCATTCCAAGGGCTTTTTCCAAATGAAAAGGCTAAGATTATTACTTCCATTGCCATGTTCTATGACCTGGAAAGTCCTGTAAATTTTGTAAACGATATTGAATCATGTTTGGCACAAGATGGCATATGGCATTTTGAACAAAGCTATATGCCGAGTATGTTGAGAACGAACAGCTATGATACGGTCTGCCATGAGCATTTGGAATTTTATAGTTTCAAGGTAGTTAATAATTTATTGGAATCTTGCGGCATGAGGGTTCTTGATGTTCAAATGAACGGAATAAATGGAGGTAGTTTTGCAGTTACAGCGTGTAAAAAGGATTCTCCATTGACAAGTAATCTGCCCATAATTAACTGGACCATCCGGCAAGAAGATGATATGGGTTTAGATACCCCCAAACCTTATAGGGACTTTGAAGAAAGAGTTTACAGACATCGGAAAAATCTTGTGGAGTTAATTGAAGCTCTTGTAGAGGATGGTAAAAAGGTTTTTGGGTATGGCGCCAGCACTAAAGGTAATGTGCTATTGCAATTTTGTGGCTTGGGCCCTAATCATATTTCTTATATTGCCGAGGTAAATGAACAAAAGTTCGGAAGTTTTACCCCAGGAACACATATTCCCATTATTTCTGAGGCCGAAGCAAGAGCTATGAAGCCTGACTATTTTCTTGTTTTACCCTGGCATTTTAAGCATAGTATCTTAGAAAGGGAACGAGATTATCTTGCCCAGGGTGGAAAGTTTATATTTCCTTTACCAGAAATTGAAATTGTTTAAAATCAACTTATCGATTTGTTCAAGAAGCTTAAATATGTCCTTTTCAAAAGGGCTTACCAGATTTTTGGCCGGAACTCTTTTTCGCAGGCAGGCGAGGACATGATTATTGATTTCCTACTAATAGGAGTTGGGATAAAAAGTCCATTGTATCTTGAATTGGGAGTTTTTCATCCCCGGAATGGGAGCAATACCTACAAGTTTTATGTCAAAGGGGGCAGGGGAGTTTTAGTTGAGGCTGATAGGAGTTTAATTCCAGCCATTAAAATAGAAAGACCTCTTGATAAAGTTTTACATTTGGGAGTAACTTTTAATGATGAAAAAACAGCTACCTTTTACGTTTTTGATGAGCCTAGTGTAAGCTCCTTTGACAAGGAAGAAGCAAAGAGGCGAAATGCGATGGGGGTTCATAAACTGATTCGGGAAGAACAGGTGGTCTTGAAAAATCTGAATCAGATATTAGATGAAGATTGCTCGGGATTGCCCCATATTTTATCTATTGACATAGAGGGTTTGGATTATCAGGTTCTTAAAAGCTGGGATGAAGTGCTTTTTCCAGTGCCCATTGTTTGTGCTGAAACCTGCAGTTATTCTAATGACCATATAAAAGAAAAGGATCAGGCAATCCTTGATCTTATGGAGACTAAGGGTTATTTTGTATATGGGGATACTTATATTAATACCATTTTTGTGCATAAAGCATGGTTTCAAAGTCAAAAGAAGTGAAAGCTATTATTTTCGGGATCAACGGACAGGATGGATATTACCTGACAACCATCTGTAAAAGCAAGAACATAGAAGTCATAGGTGTTTCGAGAAGTAAGGGAGATTGGATCAAGGGAAATGTAGCAGATTTTTCATTCGTAAGTAAACTAGTTGAACAGTATCAACCAGATTATATTTTCCATTTAGCAGCAAATTCTACCACCAGGCATCATGCTTTGTTTGAAAATCACGAGGCTATTTCTACTGGTACTTTAAATATTTTGGAATCGGTAAAAATCTATAAATCTTCTTGTCGTGTTTTTCTTACCGGTAGTGGTGTGCAGTTTGTTAATCAATTGCAACCCATTTCAGAAAGCGATGCTTTTAACGCATCGAGTTCTTATGCTGTAGCAAGAATTCAATCGGTATATGCAGCAAGATATTATCGGAGTCTCGGGATAAAATGTTTTGTTGGCTATCTCTTTCATCATGAAAGTCCGCACAGGAAAGCATCTCATTTATGCAAGCATATAGCTGATATGGTAAATAGAATAGCAAGTGGAAGTGTGGAGAAAATCGTTATAGGGGATAGGACTGTACGAAAGGAATGGGCCTATGCGGAAGATATTGCAACGGCTATTTTTATTTTGGTTCAACAAGATGAAATTTTTGAAGCTACAATAGGAACAGGAAATGCTTATAGTGTACAGGATTGGATAGAAGCATGTTGTAAATACAGAAATCTTAATTGGCAAGAATATGTGGAAGATCCTGAACAATTATTTTCTGCGGAATATAAGTTATTGGTAAGTGACAATACTACCATTGTTCGTTTAGGATGGAAACCCAATACAAGTTTTCTTGAATTAGTGAAAATAATGATGGAAAATTAAATCACTCTTGTAAAATCCCCAAAGACTAACGTATAGCCCTTTCTGTATTGAATGCAAGCAGAACGAATGATCATAAAGGAATTCTGTGTGGCAATTAAGAGACATAAAAATAAACGAATGAAATCTGTCTTAATCATTTTTCCAGATGAGCACCTGCTTTATTCTCCAACGGTTATTCAATTGTCTCATGCCTTAACACGGAATTTCGATGTGAAGGTTATTTCTTTTTATTCCAGGCATTTTGGAGAATTAAAAGAGCCTTTCGTGGAATATTTACAAATACCCTTCATTCAAAAAAAATTTTATGGTCTTGTCAACAAAATCTCTCTAGGTGTCGGACTGAAAGTATATAGTTACTTTAAAAAATACCAGGTCAGAAAATTCTTAACTTATCACAATTTTGAACATATTATCGTAACTGATCCCATTGCTCTTTGGATGATAAATGGTATCAAACATCCCTCTCTTCATTTGCTTTCCCTCGAACTTACCCACAATACGGTGAATTATCGAAATAAAGTTGATTTTAAAAGATTGAAAAGTATTCTAATTCAGTCAGAGGAACGTAAACAGTTTCTTGATCCGGATTTTGAACAAAATGTCTTTTACATTCAGAATGCACCTGCTTTCGTTCCTGAATTATTAAATAAACCAAAGCCTCAAAGGAACCAGTTTATTTTTTCAGGTACTGCATTTTCATGGTTTGGTATTTTTCATTGTTTAAATTTTCTGAAAGAAAACAAGGATGCAAAAATGACCATGATCGGCAAAGTTCCTGATGCGGAAAAAAAAATAATTCTTCAGGATTATGATGAATTAATCACTGAAGGCCGTTTAAATATGATAACAACCTATTTTGAAACGGATCAACTAATCAAGGAGATAAGTAAGTTCAGAATAGGTTTTTGTTTTTATGATTTTACATTTAAACATATTGATAATATCAACTATAAAACAGCCCCTTCAGGAAAGCTCTTTTCCTATTACGTTGCCGGGGTTCCGGTCATTGCTATAAATATTCCGGGGCTTAAATCAGTAGAAATATTTGGTGCCGGTGTTTTAATTGATGATCTTAATACCAATAGTATTAAAAGGGCTGTTGAAATTATTGAAGATAACTATGAAGAGATGTCTCAAGGCTGTTTTAATGCTGCCCGACATTTCGATTTTAATGCTGCTGTTGAGCCTTTCATTTTATTTCTGAAGTCTATTGATTCAACCTCTAAGTAAAGGACTAAGCTTAAATTTATAAAGCTGATTTGTTTCTACTAAGTTGATTATACAGCAGATATGATTTTTTCAAATCCAAAGACCTGCTGTACATATTTTAATCCTTGTTATGGATGATATTAATTTTTTATGCTGACATAGAGTTATTTTATCAAGATTTTATCGTTCGTTTTTTAATTTACTTACCAGATTTTATATTTTTCAGGGCTGTACTTTAGCTTATTTTCACCAAAAGCCCTTTTATTTGTATCCATTCACTCAATATGGCGCAGCCTTTTTTTTCCATATGTATTCCTGTGTATAAAAACATAAAGTACCTCGACAGGTTGCTGCAATCAATCCGAATCCAAACCTTTAACGATTACGAAGTAGTGGTTTCTGATGATAGTCCTGATGATACAGTGGAGCAATTTTTAAAAATGAATTATGCGGATATTCCA
>JBBQXO010000211.1:0-7204 GCA_038209595.1 Chitinophagales bacterium | reverse complement strand
ACAGTAGGATCTGGCTGGACGCGTGTAACTTATACCTTCCTCGCTCAAAATAACACAACCTACTTCCCGGTTATTTATGCCAGTAGCGCAAGTACGAGCTCTTGCATTCTTTGGCTCGATGATGTAGTTTTTTATACCTCCAAGGGGAGCACACTAGATGTTACAAATCCAAACGAAATTCCTTATGGCTTTAAATTAAATGTGGTGAATGATGATGTGAGTTTCACTTTTACCGGCGGGGCCGATGCCCACTCCGGGGTAGAAAGATTTGTTATCGTCAGGTTTAATGTAGCCAATCAAAGTCAAAATACACCTACGATGTTGGCTAATACCTTTTTCTCTACCAACACGGAAATTGGCCCCAACACATTTAGCGGAGGAATAGTTGTATATGCCGGAGCTCCTATTGAATCTTTCACGGAAACAGTTTCTTCTGCTGCTATATTCACTTATGTTGTCTATGTACAGGATAAGGCCTTAAATGGTGTAGGCCACACTTCCAGTACAAGGGCATCCCGTGTAATCGTCTTAAAAGGTGGGAAAAGCGCACAATCTGGTGCCAGTAATTTTGCTTGTGCCGCTATTTGGATTGGACCTGGAAGTACCTATGAAATTTTAGGTTCCGCAACCATGAACTTTGCGGATAATGGTACAGCAGGCGGCAGTACCGTATTTGGAACCATGCACCAAAATAAGGGAAATATTAATCCAAGGGGTAATTCCAGTGCTAATCTGGTTTATAAAAATGGCGGAACCCACATCAATAGCAGAGATAGGCCTAAAACACCCGATGGAAATTATCTGCCAAGGGCTACCTGGGAGGAAGGATCCACAGCCATAGTAGATGGCCGTAAACCTTCAGGCATGGGGGGTACCGGCCAGGTATTTCACCATTTCATCTGGAATACCAATTCGCTTGAATCGGATTTTCAGTTCGATAAAGGATTTGGGGTAAAAGGCGACTTTACCATTTATAATACAGAAGACAGTGTATCTGGTACAGTCAGGACCCTCTATATGTCTGATACAACCATGGAACTTGGCGGAAATTTTATTATAGACGATATTTCAAAGGCAAAAGTCATTTTTCCCGGTCCTTCCGGCGATTTGGAACCTTACGGCCCCGGAAACAACCTGAAATTCGTAGGAACGGGCGATCAGAGGCTGGTCAATAATGATTTGCAATACGACCTTTTTAGTGTGGATATAAGCAAACCTTCCGGCAGTTTAATTTTACAGCAAGATTTAAAACTCAGGGGCGGTTTAAATTACGATTCTGGCACCATTGCCATGAATGATTTTAAACTGATTATGCAGGGTAGTAAAGGCAACGCAGCTATGCCGCAATATATTGGCGGATACGCTCCTTTAAACATTAAAGAAGTTATCATCAATAACACAAATAACGAGCCTGTAATCTCTAAAATGATCCAGGATGCAGCAAATAATTTAACGATTACCTTGCCCGATAGCAATTATGTAAAAACTTCGAGCAACCTGACCATCAGCGAAAAATTAACGATGACCAGTGGCAAATTGATTATTGAATCAAAAACGCTTACGCTGCCAAAAACAATTGAATACACCCACAATCCGGCACTCCTTACCAATGGTGGAACCAATAATTTTTTTGGGGGAAGAAATACCGGAAACCTCAAGCTTACCGGCAATCTCAACCACCTTTTGTTTTGGGGTGATAGCTACAATGAACTAGATACATTCAGGGTTTCTTATTCAAGTGCGAAAACAGCTACTGTAACAGCGCTAAGTGATATTTTTACCCAAAAGCTACTAATTGAGGACAGTGCCACCCTGGTAAATACAGTCAATGTTGCTGAAACCTTTATTTGGGCACTTGATAGCCTCTTTGTCAAAAGCACCGCTTCCCTTACCAATGAAATCTCCAAAGTTCCTGTTGAATACGGTCTGACGGGCTCTCAGAATGGATTTGGTTTTGCCCTAAGTGGAAATGCAAGAATTGATGGACAATGGAATTGGGCTGACCCATTAGCTTCTGAAGAAAGGGTTCTTTTTAAAGGGAACAAAAACCAAATCTTTTCTGGTCAACAACCGGTTACTTTTTATAATATGGAACTGGACAATGAGGCAGAACTGAATATCATGAATGCTGCAACAGTATCCAAAAAATTAATATTCACAAAGGGAATCATTAATACAAATAAAACCAATACCTTTTTGTTACAACCCGAAGCCGTAGCTTACAACGCATCTGATATTAGCTTTATAAACGGCCCCATGGTGCGCAACCTTGGTCCCGATGTTTTGCAGACTTCCACTCTAAACCCTGTTGGTAAAAAAGGAAGCAGCAAGCCTTATCGGCCGGTTACCCTTTATGTGGAAGAACTTACAGAGGGGCTTGGTCTTTCCATTGAATATTTTTATGGAAAAACAGCTCATGAGGAAGGAATTATGAGTTCGTCTTATTTATCTGGTATTAACGAGAAAGAGTATTGGGAAATAAATAAAAGCATCACCTATGCAACAGTGCCAATAAAAGTGCGGATTGGCCTCCGATACCTTAAACCAGAAAATTCCAAGTGGGCCCCTTTTTTACCAGATGTTAAAGATAAAGTAGGCATAACCCATGGAACTATTGTGGGAGATAAAGTAAATTGGAGCCTTGCCGGGGAAGAAGAACCGGGCTTTTCCATAAAGGAAGAAGGCGATTTTAAAAATGCTGGAACCTGGGATATTGAATATTTTGAACTATGGACACCCCCAGTTTCCTCTTTTAGCCCATTCGGGTTCGGTTTTTTTGGCAGCAAACTTATCTTACCGGTTGAATTGCTTTCCTTCCGGGTATCCGAGTACAGTACAACGCCCATTTTGAATTGGGAAATAGCTTCAGTAACCGACCTCTTGCAATTTGAAGTACAACACAGTCTTGACGGACAAAACTTTTCTCCCATTCAGTTAATTAAACCACAAGGTGAAAAATACCAATATACGCACCTGCAGGCAGGCAAAGGCAGACATTACTATCGATTGAAATGGAAACAAAAGGACGGCAAAGAAAAATACAGTGCCGTGCAATCCATAATTTTGGGCAATGAAAAGTCTGAATTATTTTCTATAGGACCTATCCCCTTTCACCATCAGGTGAACCTTGCTATATGGAGCAAGCAGGGGCAAATGGCCTCTTACACATTGCATGATCAAACAGGAAAAATGATAAGGAACGGGAAGCTTACCCTGCAAAAAGGCTCCAATAATGTATTTATAGCCGATTTGACAAACTTGCAAAAAGGCAACTACTATCTGCAAATAACTTTTGACGATGGACTAAAAACCGTTCGGCCATTGATGAAATAGGGTGCACACTAATGAACTAAAAAAGCCAATAAAAGTAATACGGGAACAAGCATAGGAAAACGCCTTGCATTAATACGGGTAACATAATTGTGAATGGAATATTGTATCTCTCTGATAAACCGGACACAATTTCTTTTATCCCTTCATAAGGAGCAATACAGATATTTAAGCTCCTGAGAAAGATTGCATGTTTTCAGATTTAACAGTAAATATTCCTCCTATATTTGCAGTAACAGCATCAATACTTCAACCGAACTTTACCAATATTTTCAAAATGCCCAAACTAACTTACAATTTAACCTGGAGTATCCTTTTATGTTTCTTTAGTTTTTCGGCTTATACACAAAACCCTGAAGTGGTGGAAGTGAGTTATCAGGAAGTAACCACCAAAATCCGCAGTCAGGCGGTTGATGAAAATGGAAATACTTATTATGCCGGTAATTTTAAAGGAGCTTTGGTGGTGCAAGGAGATACGCTGGCTTACGGAAAAGGAGGCGAAGATTATTTCTTGATGAAAAAAACCAGCCTTGGTAATACTGAATGGGCGATACCTTTTGGAAGTGAAATAAATGACGCTAGTCTTGTTCATATAACCTGGATACAAGGAAACCTATATTTGCATTTTGGCATACCCGTAGCAATGACTTTTCAAAACCTAAGCATCACGCCCCTTTATAATCAACCAATTAACTGGGTAACTATAAAGTTAAATGATGCTGGTACTGCCATTTGGGTAAAAAGATCTAATTTTCTTATTAGAGAATTTTATGACATAAATGGAGGCAGCATTGCTGCTATTTCAGAATCTTTACAGGGTGACGTTATTCCGAAAATAGAAAATGAAACTATTTTTAACCTGAATGGTCAACGGTCAGTCCTCCTTACAAAAATAACTGGTGAAGGTAATTTTCTGAGTTGCTATTCATTTACAAATACATTTAATCTAAATTCCCGTCTAGATATTATAACTAAGGCAAATCCAGGAAAAAATCAACTATACTTCCTGATTAATCAATTAAATATAGGGGCACAGGCGGGAAATAATGAATTTAATATAAATGGTACATCAATACCATTGCAAGGGCCAAATACACGAACAGTATTAGTAAAAACAGATACTGCTTTCAATGTTTCGTCTTACAAAATTCTAAACCCATCCGGAGCAGGAATTTTTTCAGGAGCTTCTATGGCTGGTAACCAATTTCAGTTTTCAGATGACAGTACGTCGCTACATTTATTTCCAACCATCGGGACTTATAACCTGGATGGATATAATGTAAGTATTGTTGCAAGGGTGGGCTTAGCCATACTTGATACGAACCTGATTACAAAACAATTTAAATTTTTTTTATCAAATGATGGGGTACTTAATTGCCAGCAAATCCTGCAAAATAATGGAACATTTTATGTAGTAGGCACCTTATTTGGAAAAAAGACAAATTTCGGCGGACCAACGCTAGCACCATTAAATCAAACAGTGCAATTTGGAAATAACAAAAACATATCATTTGATGTGAATGGGGTTCATAAGAGCTTTATTTTAAAATTGGACGAAAATTCAAATTATATCGACCATGCTTTTATTGGAGACCATACCACACAGGAATCAATCAATTTAGCTTTTGACAAAATAAAAATCCTCAACAATCATATTTATACTTTCCAACTGACTGACAACATTTTTAATCCATGGCAAATAAACCTTGGCTTATTGTTGATAAAAGGCGGATCAAAACCTCTTGCAGACCAATCAGATTACATTGAAAGGGTTGCCTACTTTGGAAATAAAACAAAACTTTTGTTAGGTCTTGCAAACGGACTGAACGCTTTTGATACAGATCAATCCGAAATAATAAAGTCTGCCAACAGGCGAGATTTCTTTTACGCAGTAATTGATAGCAATCAAAACATCATAAAATATAATAGAATTTATGGCAGCATGGGGAATAGTGCAATAGGGCAAACAAGAAGTAGGAATGGAAAAATATCCTTTATTTTAAATTTAGCTGTAAATAAAAACCAAATTGGTTATAATTTTTACAAACTAGGAAATGATTCCGGAAGCATAGTTACCAGTCAGCAAAAATTATTTATTACCATTGATTCCCTGGGAAATTTTAGCTCATACGATTTTGAAAATACCCCAATTGGCCCCATCATTGATTTTGATTACTTCGATAATGGAGATCTATGCGTGATCACCAACAACAATTCAATTCCTTATAACCTCAATGGATTAATTTTTCCTAATAACAATGGTTTTAATATTGGAAGAATGAATCCGGCATTTCAATTATCCCATGCAATAAAATACTGGTCTACCAGCTTTAGTCAATTTTTTCCCAGAAGCATATCAGTTATTAAGGGCACTGATGATTTTCACTTCCTGACCAGCAATAATTTAACCGCTAATAGAGGAGAAATAGTCTCTATTACAAATTCAAGAGGTAACACCAATGTTTACAGCACCAATCTTATTAATCCACATCCAACCTCTCCAACCATAAAATACTACCATTTGCTTGGTAAAGCTAACTTTGAAAATGATAAAGGTACCTCACTTATAGGTTCTTTTACGGTAGGATCTGCACCAGCTCTTTCGGTAATCGGCCAAAGAGCCTTTGTAGTATTTAGTGCAGCTCCTATAGATCAGGATATTTTCAAGTTTAATGGCAATGATGTATTTACAACTCCAAATGCTGGAAGAACCTTTATTCTGGGAATTGATGACAATAATTTACTTAAAAATACATTTATAAGTCCTGCATCTCAACCACAACTTCCAACTTCATTGTTTGCACGTAACCTAAAAACTATCGACAACCACTTATTTCTTGCCGGTAGCCAAACAACAGACCTGAAATTTGGAGCACTCAACATATTACATAAAGGAGAATTTGATGGGCTCATTCTCAAATTGGATACTGCCCTCAATATGGTGCAGTATTATAGTGTAGCTTCCATTTACTCAGACCTTTGTACCGATATCGATATTCACCCCGATTCAAGTGTAATGATAGCCTATCAATCGCAAGGTAACCCTACCCCAAAAATTGGTCTTAATCAGGTTTCTTTGTTTCAAACTACTTCCGGTATTCTGCCAACCGACCTTGAAGCATCAGGCTATGTTTCTCAACTATCCGCGGCCATAGCACCCAATGATTATATTTTCACCATTAAAAATGGAAGTTGGCACGACGCGACCATCTGGAATACCGGAACCGTGCCTAAAACCACCGATCGGGTATTTGTTCGCCATAAAGTACAGATACTGCAACCTGCCGAATGCCGTCAGGTATTGGTGGATCCGGGTTCGGACTTAAAGTTGGGTGAAGGAATTGAATTGAAAATAGCAGGGAATTAAATTTACCCGCTACCCCCATTGTTTTATTTTATAAAAAGTTATAACCTCTTTAAAAGGTGGTGTTGCTTAAATTTTAAGAAAACAGCTCTTCCAAAAACAACCCTGAAATATATCAACCGCTATAACATTCAACCCATTTTTTATATTTTAATACCGCTTCAGTAAAAGATATAACCAACTGCCCTGCCCGGTCCGATAGAGAAATCGAATCGGCAGCCCACAAATTACACCGACGAACTTGAATCCCGCAGGGACGAACTATTTGCGGTATAAAGTAGTCTTTAGCCATTTAGACACCTTTGTCAATTCAGCCTTTACAAACCCATTTTCAGGATTTTAAAATGGGAAGCTGCAAGGCAGGCTAAAGGAGTTTGCGAGTTAACGCATGGGTAAGCATCACATCTCATAGGAACGTACCTCAACTCGTGGGTATGTATCGCAACTCGTGGGTATTTATCGCAACGTCCCCGAACGGAAGGAGTGGGTGCATCTTATGTATTATCGTGC
>JBBQXO010000210.1:0-7304 GCA_038209595.1 Chitinophagales bacterium | reverse complement strand
CCGCTATAATGTACTTTATTTATAGTTTGTCCACTTGGGATATTTCACAACTTACCTTTTGTGATCAATCACCTTTCTCTTGAATCTATATCTTATACCCCAACTACCTCTCAATAAACTTGATTCGCCAATAATTGGGGCTAGTTCAATATGAAATCCAAATTATTTTGTTGTTAATGGATAAATATTAATACCAAGTGGTATTACAACTCCAGTAAAACCATTAACTCTTACTCCAACACCAGCATATAAATCATAATCCTCTTTCTTTGACAGATCGTAGGTCAATACTCCTTCTATAGACATTGCATCAAAAAATTATCAGTTCCAAGTCGAATTTCTGGTCTTAGCTTATTTTTTAGTTCATAGTTAATACCTACGAAAGGGAGATTAGATTGGTGAAAACTTATACCTAATTGTCCAAATGCAGTGAAGGAAAAAAAATTAGCAATAATATTATAGTTTGTTTCATAATTAATTTTTTATGGAATAACCACATGGAATTTGGTTACATCATCTTTCAGTTTTAAAACACTTTCGATTTCAGGTGGCGCATAACGGTTTGCAGCTACCCTTAGTTGGCGATTTCGGAGACGAAAACTGTCTGCCAGCACAAAACTTGATACGGAGAACAAAGCTTCACCTGCCTGCCGGTAGGCAGGTTTAACCACTGAACCGCCAATTTCTTGTGGGTGCTGTTAAAAGCGGTTTTTCTTTCTGTCGAAATGCTGTGGTGTCGAGTTTGCATTGTTCCTGTGCGGAAGGGCAGGTACACTTTTTTGCAAACTTTGATTAGTGTGCCGGCTTGTGCGGCTTGCAAATGTGTAATGCTGCGAAGAGTCGGCATAGTTTTATCTTGTCGCTATTGGATAATTAGTTCGGTAATAATTATAAAACCATTTGTATTGGAGTAAAACATTCCAAAATGTTTCGGTTTTAAAGTCGGCAATTAATTGCATTCTTCTTGCTTTCGACAGACTCATTAAATTTACCGTAAGAATTGTATTTCTATCTGTTTCTGTTACAGCATTCTCAATGTCAGCAAGGTTTTCAACAGAAATGTGATACCATACTTGTCTGACACGCTCTAACGAATCATAATTAAGATTTAGCGTTGTAATTGATAAGTCATAAGCACTGTTAGTTGAGAATAGGATTCCTGCCTTTCTATAGGTAATTACAGTTTCGATTGTTGAAACATAAAATAGTGGTTCAACAAAATTACTTCCTCTTCTGTGATTACAAATATGATATGTAGCACCGCCTGGAAAATCTCCTTTACAAGAAGTTGTAAGATTTTCATATGCAATTTCTAATGGGAATGGTGGTGTGTTTTGTTGTGTTGTAGCATTATCAAAAACAGACTGTAGGCAAACATTATCATTAATAATTGCAAAGTGAGTGAATTGATTTAATTCTACTAGAGCTGAAGTGGATTTTGGAACAATATGTTCGAGAGTTGTTGTTTCATCATTATTTATTTGACGCATACAATAGCAACATAAATTACTTTGTTCATTTAAAAGCAATTGTTTTAAATTTGGCCTAAGATTCTGCTTGAATTCTTGACTAGAATAACCAATTGAGGTGTACCTATTCGTATTATTGTTCCACCTGCTAGTTAGAAATACATTTAATAAGTTATTTCCAATTATTTGGTTTATTGTTTTGTCAATATACTTCATAACTATCTGTTGGCTGCTAGTTTGTCAGTAATTTCTTTTTCGATGCGTTTATTATCATATCCTACTAATATAAAAATTTCATTCCAAATCTTCAAAGCATCATCTTCTTTATTTCTTAATTTCAGGATAACATAAGAATCTATAAGGTTGTCAATAGTTGATGGTCTATAAGGAGCATCCATTATATCCATTAAGCCAGTCGTATAGTCGATTCCATAGATATTTTCTACTGGCTCCCAATAATACTTATTACCATCATTTTCTAAACGAATAACTTTATCTTGTTCATCTTTTACTTTTAAATTGCTTATTACTAATGGGGAGTGAGTACTTACAATAAATTGAATTTCAGGGAATGTTTTTTTGAAGCGATTTAGAACTTCTTGTTGCAGTGTTGGATGAAGATGAAGTTCTATTTCGTCAATAATTACAATTCCTGTAGGTTCAGTATCCTTATTCAAAATAAAACTGCGGTATGCTATATCAAAAACAATTGAAAAAAGCCTTTTATAACCCATTGGTAAGTTATCAAAAAACATTGTTCTTTCGTCTATGAAATCAAACTGAATATGCTGCTCTGATTTACTTGTTCCTATTACCTTTATTTGCTTTATTTCAAATTCCCTATTTATGAAATTATATTTTTCATCTAATGAATCCGTAAAATTTTTAAGCTTATTATCTATAAAATTTACTTCAATAAATTCAGGGTCCTTTTTTAATTCAGTCCTAATTATCTCTAAGTCTTTTCTTAATCTTTCTGCTTTTAGTTCCCACTTTAGAATGTCATCGTTTTCTGAAGCATTTTCAATCATTAAGTATAAATCATTCAACTCATTTATAATGCCATATTCAGGTCGTTTAAAATTATTTAGTGAAGTATAAACTTTTGTATACCGCTCTTTCCAAATTCCTATACAATTATTTTTTTCATCCCATTTGTAGTAACCAAAATTTCTTGGTAATCCATTTTCAGAGGTCAGAACAGTTTTTGCATAGCCACTAATATTTGCTTCGATATGAGGAAATGAATCTGCAAAAAATGCTAAAATAGGTAGTGGCTTAGTAATATTCTTTTCGTTATAATATTGCTGAAATTTTTCAAACGCTTTTTTATATAATGAAGATGATAGACCACCACCTTTCTTTTCTTTCACCATTGCCCATTCCAATTCTTCATTATTGAAAATCGCCTTATTGGTTAGTTTTATAGGATAGATATAGTCTTTAACTTTGTCGTCAAACCTAGCATCAAAAGTTCCTTTATTATCAATAGCAGCAACCTTTAAATCCGGTGAACTAGTGCCTATAGTTTGGATGCCTTTAATTTCATTTTTTGCGAATGGAAAACTAAGAGAATAAACTAGTCCAGTTAGAACATTCGTTTTACCAGTTCCATTTTTACCAATTAAAACGGTAGTTTTTTTTCCGAATGAAATTTCATAGTTTTCAAAGCATCTGAAATTTTCTATAATAATACTGTCTATTTTCATATTTACTTTATGTAGTGTAATGTATATTACTTTCTCTTATATTTTAATTTTTGCTCAACAGCTTTTAAAACTTTGTCAGCCAAATTCTCGTCTTGTAGGTCATAAGCTACTTTGTCGCTTAACCACTCAATCAATAAAGTTTCTCTGTCGAGCTTGTAGAACTTAGCAAATTTCAAAACTTGTTCTTTGGTCGGCTTGCGTTCGTTGCGTTCAAATTTACTAATTATAGCTTGGTCAATGTCAAGTTCTGCTGCAACCTGTCGCAGGAATAAACCTTTCTCCTCTCTTGCTATTCGTATTTGGTCTCCAAAGTTGCTCATAAGACAATATATGTTTTGACAAAACAGGTCAAATGTAATACTTATTTTCGGAATGTCAGTTTTTCGGTTTAAAAATTTTAGCTCTTTTGGCTTTGCGAAGGTGTGGCATGTGTGTCGAGCTAAACTAAATGTGCTAAAATGTGCAGTTGACTTTTTTTTGTCGTTTTATGTTAGTACTGTTGGTCTGTTCATGATTGCGTATACCTGAGTTTTTTACGCAAGGGCGAAATTTTATTGAAGCCGGCAGCCTGTCTGCCGGTAGGCATGCGTGGTTTTTTTCTTCCAACCAATATCTCCTGAAGGGACATTGCGCCCAAAGATGCAAAGGCCACAAACGATTCGGAAATAAACCCACAACATCAACTGACTTCGAGATTGAGACATTACGGGGAAGCGCTTTTAGCAAGGGATGCCTCCCCCATTTCTTCCAGGCGATGTCTCCCCAATAGGGTCCTTCAAACCCACACCTTTTTTATCTTTTGTGTGTATGATTTTTTGACAAAAAACAAATGCAGCAACAACATCAAATCAAACTTCTATCCAACCCATCCCATACTTCTTTCCACTGCTTTTTTCCAACCTGCGTAAAAATTATCCCTTACATCGGCTTCCATTTTTGGTTCCCAAATTTTACTGATTTGATGATTTTTACATAAGTCATCCAGGTTTTTCCAATAGCCGGAAGCCAGCCCGGCAGCGTAGGCAGCCCCAAGTGCCGTGGTTTCATTTACTTTAGGGCGTTGCACCGGCACCCCTACCATATCCGCCTGAAACTGCATCAGTAATTGGTTGTTCACCATGCCTCCGTCTACATTGAGTGCTTTTAAAGCAATGCCACTATCGGCTTCCATGGCCTTCAATACATCGAGTGTTTGATAGGCCGTGGCTTCCAATACAGCCCTTGCAATGTGTGATTTGTTAGCAAAACCAGTAAGCCCGGCAATGACACCCCGGGCATCGCTGCGCCAGTAAGGGGTAAATAGTCCGCTAAAAGCAGGCACCATGTACACATCGCCATTGTCTTCAACTACTGCTGCCAGCTTTTCAATGTCCTCCGAATTTTTTATGAGCCCTAAATTATCCCTCATCCATTGCACCAGCGCACCAGCAACGGCAATACTGCCTTCCAGCGCATAATGGGCAGGGGCATCACCTAGTTTATAAGCCACAGTGGTAAGCAATCCATGGTCCGATTGTACCGCTTCGTGCCCGGTATTCATCAGCATAAAACAGCCTGTACCGTAAGTGTTTTTCGCCATACCTTTTTCAAAACAGGTTTGTCCCACCAAAGCCGCCTGCTGATCGCCAAGGCATCCGGTAATGGGGATACCTGAAAAATTTTCCTTATTGATAATGCCAAAGGTTTCGCTGCTCGAAACAATTTGTGGCAACATACTTTCGGGGATTTTCCATGCTTTCAGGATTTCGGGATCCCATTGAAGCGTTTCAAGGTTCATCAGTTGGGTGCGGCTTGCATTGGTTACATCGGTTTTATGTTCTCCGGTCAGCTTCCATATCAGCCAGGTATCGATTGTACCAAAAAGAGCGTCTCCTTTGGCAGCATCGTCGGCAAGCCCTTCCACGTTGTTCAATAGCCATTTTAATTTCAACCCACTAAAATAGGTAGCGAAAGGCAAACCGGTTTTAACCCGCCATCCATCTTTCCCATGTATTTTTTCCGTTTCTTTCACCAAAGATTCGGTGCGGGTATCCTGCCACACGATTGCGTTGTGATAGGCTTTGCCGGTGTTTCTGTTCCACACTACCGTGGTTTCTCGTTGGTTGGTAATACCTATGGCTTCAATGCTCTTACCGCTTACGCGCTTATGTATCAGCGCTTCTGCTACTACCAGTTTGGTATTCATATATATTTCTTCGGGGTCATGTTCCACCCAGCCGGGCTTGGGGAAAATCTGCTTGTGTTCCCTTTGTGCCTGCGCTACTACTTCCCCTTTTTGGTCAAAAACAATAAAGCGGGTAGATGTGGTTCCCTGATCGAGTGCACCAATATATTTCATATGTTCATTTTTAGTGCGTCTCTATGGCCGTAGAGACTGTTTTTAATGGCCATATCTTTCCCTCTATTCTTGTGATGGAATCTATAAGACTAATTCTTCCCAGGTATCCGTCAGTACGTGGGGATTTCATACAGCTTGCAAAATGATTGTTATCAAAGCCCTAAGATAAGGATATCCCCGAAAACAATACTATGCAGTAATCCGAAGGCCAAAGTGAGGCCATAATGGGGAAATCAGAATAATAGAAAAACTCTTTTTCCCTGCCTTATATTATGCTGTCAAATCTTGTTTGGAAAGAAACGTAGTTTTCAGCTAGTCTAAATCAGAGATGCCCTTTTTATGGTTTTTTTGTAAAAAATAGCTTTGCCGGCTGTTTGTGATCCTTGAGGTTGTTGGTTTAAACATTTCCTTTTCAGCCCAAAAAATGAAAGGAAATCACAACCCGTTAGCCGGATTTTTTTTATCTACAATATCTTCCAGGGTCCTTCCTTCAAGGATACTGAGGACAGCATCCCGGGCTTCAATCATAACATCATGCAGGCCACAAACATCTTCGGTACACCCATCGCAGGGCTGGTAAAAATGGAGACTTACACAACTCAGCATGGCAATTGGCCCATTTACAATCCGGATGATATCCGCCAACCTGATTTCTTTGGGGCTTTTAGCAAGGATATAACCCCCATGTCTGCCCCGGAAGCTCGTAAGAAAACCATGCTTTTTCAATTCGTGCATAATGTTTTCAAGGAATCTCAGGGGGATTTGTTTTTTCTCAGCAATCACCGGCATCAACACAGGGCCTTCCTCCTGATGAGAAGCTAAGTAGGCCAGAGCCTGCAATGCATATTTACTTTTTTGGCTAAGCATAGCTCCAAAGATGCAGTTTTTTTGAAAAATTTAATTGTTCATTAAGATGGTGAAGTTTTACCTTTAGATTTTTAAACCATTAAAGTAAAACATTATGAGTTTACGATTAGGCGATATCGCTCCTGATTTTACAGCCGAAACCAGTATCGGCCCCATAAATTTTCACGAATACCTCGGCAATAGCTGGGGCGTACTTTTCAGCCATCCGGCTGATTTTACTCCCGTTTGTACTACAGAGTTGGGAAAAACTGCTCAGTTAAAGGCAGAATTTGATAAGCGCAATGTAAAAGTAATGGTGGTGAGTGTTGATTCGGTTGACCAACACCTGAGCTGGATCAACGATATCAATGAAACTCAACATACCGAAGTAAATTTTCCCATTATTGCCGACCAAGACCGGAAAGTTAGCACGCTCTACGATATGATTCACCCCAATGCGAGTGAAACCACTACCGTAAGAAGTCTTTTTATTATTGGCCCCGATAAAAAGGTAAAACTTATGATCGTGTATCCTGCAAGTACCGGAAGAAATTTTGTAGAAGTATTGCGGGTAATTGATAGTTTGCAACTGACAGCCAACCACAGTGTAGCCACTCCTGCAGACTGGAAACATGGCGAGGATGTGATTGTGGTACCTTCAATCAGTACAGAAGATGCCATTAAAAAATTCCCCAAAGGCGTTAAGGTAGTGAAGCCCTATCTGCGTTATACACCAGAACCGGATCCTTCCTGATATTGGGATATCAATAAAAACGAAATAAAAAAACCTCCTTTCCGGAGGTTTTTTTGTACAAACCCTGTTTTTAATCATAGATTTACGGGTAGCTGTCTGGTAATTTTGTCCTGTAATTATTAACTTTTTCCCTTTTTTGTAATGGACTTCCTCCTTCAGTATTTTGCAGTACACCCCCTTATTCTTCT
>JBBQXO010000209.1:0-7332 GCA_038209595.1 Chitinophagales bacterium | reverse complement strand
TAACCAACTCTGCTATTAAGGTAATTCAATGATATAAAAACATGGGATATCACTTTTTAAAAAGTTGGATTACTGCCGCCGCTCTGCTAAGTGCTTTCCAAATGTATGGTCAAAGCTTTCTTGCAGATTTTTCCTCATGGGGTAAAATGAAACCAAACTCATCCGAAGGCGCAGGTGCTTTCGGGGGTGGCGAAGTGCAGGCACAATCGGCTTTTTCATCCCGGGATGCAAGGGTTATTTCTTCGGGTGCTGCATTGGTTTTACAATTGGAAAAAGCAAGCGGGGGTGTGCAGTTTGAACCAACCTATGCCGGGCTGCCTGTAGATTGGCCACAATATGCCACCATGGATGCCGAAATGGAAAATATAAGTACTGATACGCCATGATGTACCAATGGCATTTTATGAAACCGTAAAATTTGATAAGGATGAAATTTATTTTTCAATTAATGACCGTTTTAGCAGGTAGCCTGTTGGTTACTGCTAATACCATCAAAGCGCAAAAGCCCGGTGCTTCCAATAGTGATGAATACATGACATCATTATACGACAAGCTGCACAGCAGCCCTATGCAGGAAAAGTTTAAACAGATAGCCCCCATGCCTTTTGGGGTGGTTTTTTTGCCCTGGGCAGGTTGTACCGAAGCAGATATGCGCAAGCATTTCAGAATGATGAAAGAACTGGGTTTTACAAACCTCAAGCAAACCATGCCTACCCCAGAATGGCCTGAACGGGAAATATTACGCATTGCTATGGAAGAAGGGATTATTCCCTTTTGGTATGGCGAAGCTGGATGGGAAGCCTTTACACCGGCACTGCTAAAGCAATTGGGTATTGCAGCCAATACCCCAATCGCTGAAATCCGCAAAAATCCAAAGATGATTGCCCATCAGCAGAAAGTACTTTGGAAACATTGGGATGCCTGGAAGCAAAAGAAAATTGTATCAGATTTTTCATACGATCATAAAGCAGATGCATTTTTAAGACCATCTGACACCGCTCTTTTTAAGCAATGGGTAAAACAGAAATATGGCTCCATTGAAAACCTCACGAAGGCATGGAATCAATACGAAGTGGGCATTACAGACAAACCTTATAAAAGTTGGGAGGATTTTGACAACGACAAACTCATTTCAGTGGTGCCCGGTACCGAAGAAATTATTCCGTCTGCAGGTCGGGAATACGGGGAAGTAAAAGACATCCTGCGCTTTAAAGCAGACATGTACCTGAAGAATATTCGTAGTAACATAAAAAGTGATTTTCCTGAACAGCCGGTACGTGCCGGTGGCGAAATGGGTTTGTTTTTGCCTTTTGCCTCAAGAGCAACCGATATGGAAGGCATTGCAGAAACCATGAAGGATGTTGGGTCGTTTTACCCATCTATCCATTTGGCCTGGCATTACGAAGAACTGGATTATGAAGTGACCCGGCCTATCTACATGCAATCTTCTATATGTGTAGATTGGTTTAAAGGAGGCTGGGCTGCCACCTGGGAAAGCACCGGAGGCCCGCAGCAACTTAGCGGGGGCAAAGGCTGGGATGCAAAAGGGCAGGCAGGTACGCCGGGATATACTGTAAATAAAGGTACCATTACCCAACTCTTGCTTTCTTATCTGGCCGGTGGTTTTAAAGGTGTTGGACTTTGGAGCTGGAACTATAGAAACGCCGGTTGGGAAAGTGGCGAATATGCCTTGCTGGAACGTAATCTCGAACCTGGTGAGCGGGCTATTCGTGCAGGCCAAATTGCAAAAGCAGCAGATAAATACAGGGACGAGTTGTGGCAGGCAAGAAAGGAACCGCAGGTAGGCGTATTTGTAAATTGGGACAATGAGGCGATATGGTCGGCAGTTGCAGGCCCGGGACGCACCCACTTTAAAAATTATCCGGTGCAGGCAAGGGTAGGTATCAGCCGTGCTTTAATCAACGCCAATATTCCCTGGGAGCACATAACGGCCTCGGATTTGCGCAATGGGTTGGCAGGTAGGTATAAAGTCATTTATTTGTCGGCACAGGCTGCCATCAACGATGACCTTTGGCCTTTATTTGATGCTTTTGTGCAGCAAGGTGGCAGGCTTGTACTCGATGCGCCCGGTGGTTGGTGGGATGAACAGGGTCGTGTTTTGAAAACAGGAAAGGGCAGCGCATTTGAAAAAATATTCGGGGCAAGCATCGCGGATTTTCAGTATTCCAATAATGTACTATTTAAATTGGGAACTCATACCCTGAATGGATTTGTGCTTGATATTAAACCTACTACAGCGGTGGTAGCAGAAAAATTTCAGAATGGAGCAGCATCGGTTACCGTAAATAATTATGGAAAAGGACAGGCGGTATTACTGGCGCCGGATGCTTCGTTTGCAATGAAGCAGCAGGGCAACACTTTTATGGAACAATGGACTATAAAACATACCATGAGCAAATTGGTGTCGCCCTATACCTCGGATAATGCGATCATATATCGCCTTGCTGCCCCACTTGCCGATCATTATTTTTTCATGAATGATGGGGAACCAAAATCTACAAGCTTCAGCAGTAATCGTTATAAATATAAAAAATTCACCGATGTCCTTACAGGGGAGACGATCAATCCTGAAAATATTGCCATAGAAGGTTACAGCGGCAGGTGGGTACGGGCAGAAAAATGAATTTGCTTATGATCTTCAGGAATTATATCGTTATCGTCTGTTTTCTTTCGTTACAATTATGCTCAATTCCAGTAATTGCCCAATGGCAGGTGGATGCTTCTCATTGTATCATGGAGAATGAATTAATGCGGCAAGAGATTTTTTATGGCAGTGGGAAGATTGTTGTTAGTTCCATTTTTGATAAAGAAAAGGGTGTTGAATTAATTGATAAAAGGAATGATAGCATACCCTATTTTGAAATCGTAATGAATGGGGCATTGGTTTCATCGAATGATGCTATCTGGAAATTCCAAAAGTATAGCACCCGAAAACTGATTAATGGTGGCACGGAACTGGAACTGGTATGGAATGCCCGGGGAATCAATAAGGGACTGGTTGTAACCCTTTACCGGCAATGGTTTCCCAATAGTACCCTTATCCGGGAAAGATTGGCCTTAACCACCTCGGGCAAGCCCATACCCTTAAATAAATGGAAGGGGCGCTTGCATCTTAATTTCCCCGCTTATGCTATAAAATCGTTCTCTGTAAACAGTAAACAGCAAGTAAATGTAACGGAAACAAGAATAGCCTCTTTTGCGGAAGAGTTGCTTACAAACATTGATGTAAATGCCACTTACGATGACCGTAAATATGATGGTACCCGCAGTTTTAATCTTGCTCATTGCCACATGTTCCATCCTTTGATAAATAATATTGTGTTGAGTGTGAATGAACATAAATTATTGAAAGGTCCGATGGCAGTTTTAGATAATGGTCAGCATCAATTTTTCTTTAGCTATGAGCACGCTTCGCAAGATAAAGCCTGGTCTGATGAGAAGCCGCTCGTTACAAATACAGCAGGTCTTATTAATGATCAGCAGCAAGGGGTAGATGGTATAAGTGGCCTGCCTTTTGAAGACAGTTCACTTCATTTTATTGGGATCAATTTTTCGAAAAATAAAAATCTGATTCGATATCATCAGTCAATACTGCGCGGTGGTTATTTTGAAGGTGAGTTTTTTAGTAAAGAAAAGCCTTATCAAACGGTATGGTCTGCGCTTGGGTTTTCAAAGGATGAAAATGAAATGAAAACCTTAGTTCACAACTATCTTTGGTTCCAAATTACAGAGCATCCTGCTTCACGTAAACCCCACTATTATTACAACACATGGGGTATGCAGCGCGACAACCTGAATACCGGCGGATTGTACAATATTTTTACAGAAGAAAGAATTTTACAAGAAATAAATTATGCGGCTCAATTGGGTGTTAACCTTTTTGTGCTTGATGATGGATGGGAAGAAAAAATGGGGGAATGGGTGCCAAATAGCCATAGATTGCCAAGGGGTATCAAGCCTTTGATTGATGCAATGCATAAACATCAAATGGTACCCGGAATATGGTTGTCACCTATGGGGATTGATAGCACGACCATGCGGTATAAACAACTTCAGCATCTTGTTATCCGGGATGTAAATGGCGTGCCAATAAAGGCACAATGGGATCATCCTGCTTTTGATTTTGTAAGTAGTTTTAAAGACAGTTTGGTGGCCGATTGTAAAAAGTTGATGGATGTAGGAATACGATTTTTTAAATGGGATGCCATTAATACTTTCAACAGTGGGTTAGCGGGATTGCATCATGGAGATGAAAAACACAGTAAAGAAGAAGTACGTGACCGATATGCGTATCTATTGCCTTTTCATGTAACCGATGCTATGCGGGAGTTAAGGGAATATCAGCCGGATGTTGTGGTGGAAATTGACCTTACCGAGAAAGAGCGATGTATGACAGGCCTTATGCCATTACAAGAAGGTAAATTTTTTTGGATGAATAATGGAGCATCAGGGTATAATGATTATGGATATCACCGAAGCAAATCAATGCGAACGGTAATTAATTTGTTTGCCGGAATAATTCCCACTGAATTGTTTACACAGGCTGTTTATCCGCATAATATGTATCCTTCTTTTGCTCAGCGGTATAATGTAAACAGCACGCTTATCGGTGGTAGAGGGTTTTGGGGAAATCTTGCTTTGATGGATTCTATCCAACGACAAAGAGTCGGTAGAACTATTTCCCTTTCTAAAAAAATATTGCCCTATTTTGCCCACTTACCACTACAGGTACACGGTAATGCAGGCAGTTCACCCGAATGGTACCTACATGTAAATGCCGCATCGGCTGCGGGGCAGCTCATTGCTTTTAGCAGTGAAGCATTGGAAACAAACATTTCTTTTCCTATGAACCGGGTAAATAGCCTCGCTATATTACGACATGCATATTCCTGGAAAAAAGATTCATTACAATTGCCTTTGCAATTTGTAAAACCCGATGATAGCCGGGAGGTTTTTATGTTGCCAAATGATGGAACCGGCATTGGCATTGAAACTTCCAGTGGGTGGCTTGAAGATGTGCAACTCAATACCATTAACCGGAATTTATCCATTTCAGCAGGAGCGGATGGTGATTTGTTGATTCGATTCCCCGTCAGTATTGGTTCGATTTATGGACAAAGTAAAAAGGAATTACAGCCACTTCGGCGTGAAGGAGCTTACAACTATTTTCAGGTTAAGATTAAAGCCAAAGAAACGGTTTACCTTATGTGGCACGATGGCAATTCATTTAATTAAAATTATTTTTTCCATACACAAATACAAAGATTTGAAAATAACCACCAACATAACCGTTACTTTAATTTGCATGTTGACGATGTTGTGTACCACTACGAATGCACAGTCCCAAGGCGATGACAGTTTGCAAAATGCCATACTTCAATGGCAGCAGGTGGTACAGCAGGAAAAGACGCGTGTCTTATTGAATGCGAAAAAAATCTACCGTGTAACCAATGAGGCAGAACTAATTGTCGCATTGAAAAAGACGGGTAAAAAGGGTGGTGTAGTATTGCTGCAAAATGGCATCTACAGGATTTACCGTTCATTGCAAATTCCTTCGAGGGTTACTTTGCGGGGTACCCACCGGGATAGCACCCAATTGCATGTGTACATCAAAGCCCCTTTTGCTCAACATGAAAGTGGTAAAAGAGCAGGCGCGGTAGTGATGAAAAAAGTAACCCATGCCGGGGTAGAAAATCTGACCATACAGTACAAAGCCGCTGCCTTTGAGCCCAATGATAAAGACAGTTTACATGCCGAATGGGACCGCACCATATTTCATGTACAGGAGACACGGGATACCATGCTATTTGTAGATTTGGTGCTGATAGACAGTGCAGAAAACTGCTGGATTAAAAACTGTAAGCTATTGTGGGCCGGTAACGATCCGATGCATATTACCGCTTCAAAATACATTACCTGTAGCGGTAATTATGTAGATAGGGCTTACAATAAAAGCGACCGTGGACAAGGCTATTACAATATCATTCGTTCGAGCCATGTGTTGGTACAAGGCGATACCATTCGACGTTTACGTCATTTCTCTATTCATCGGGGGGCGCAATATGTAGTAGTTAAAAATTGTTACCTCGAAGTGGATATTAATTTTCATAGTGGCGATGGCGGCTACAATCTTGTGTATGGAAATACCATTCGTATTCCACAATGGCATAGCTGGAATGCCATATCCCGGGGCGATCCCAAACAGCATCAACCGCCCGGTCCGTTTAATTTGCTTGTTGATAATAATTTTACAAATAAAAATGGGCAAAAAATAGCCTCTCAACCGGGCGTTACGTATCGTATGAATGAGCAGTGGCAAGGCAGTGCTTTTTATCTTTGGCTTCACCTACCCGCAGTATGGAAACAATTTTTTTTACACCCTAATAATTTTAAAGATATGGTACTTAAATGGAACGGGTTTAATCAAAGGTTGACCTCAACCTTTTTACATAGGAGCGTAATTTTTTTTGCAATTATAATAGGCTGCATGTTGCAGATGGCATGCCGAAATACACCGCACACACCTGGCATTTTTTCCGTGAAAACCTTTGGTGCCAAAGGCGATAGCAGCACGCTGGATACAAAAGCTATTCAGGAAGCTATTGATGCCGCCGAAAAAGCAGGAGGTGGCACGGTGGTGCTTACACCCGGCGTTTACAGCAGTGGCACGCTGTTTTTGAAAAGCAATGTTACGCTACGGGTAGAAGCCGGTGCAGTGCTTAAGGGGTCGCCTCGTTTGGAAGATTATACAGCCCTGACATGGGGACATAATAACGACAGGCAACCCTATCATTTGCTCGTTGCAAAAGATGTACACCATATAACCATTGAGGGTGCCGGTATAATAGACGGTAATGGTATTGCTTTTTGGAAAGATTACGATCCGGCAATGGATCCACAATGGATATTGGCGAAAGAACAAAAAATAAGCCCCATGCAGGAAGTGCAAAACTGCACAGATGTACAAATAAGGGATGTAACCCTTACCACCGGTGGGGGATGGACGGTACACCTCTACGATAGTGAACGCATTCAGGTGCGGGGTGCCAAAATTATCAATAATGTTTTTGCACCTAACGGAGATGGGATTGACATATCAGGCTGTACCGATGTCGTCATCAGCGATTGTATTATAAAAACCTGTGACGATGCCATTTGCCTGAAAACCATGGTAGATTCTAAAGAATGTAAACGCATTACCGTAACCAATTGCATTATTGAATGTTCCTGCGCCGCCCTGAAAATTGGCAACGAAAGTTTTCGCGATATCAGTCAGGTTGTTTTCAGCAATTGTGTCATTTATAATTCATC
>JBBQXO010000208.1:0-7333 GCA_038209595.1 Chitinophagales bacterium | reverse complement strand
AGCTTTTACTCGGTCGTCTTCGAGGTATTCATCAAAGGTCATCAACTTGTCTATGATGCCTTTAGGCGTTAGTTCTATGATCCGGTTGGCGGTCGTTTCAAGGAAAGTATGGTCATGGCTTGTAAGCAATATCACGCCCTTGTATTCCATACATTGTTCGTTAAATGACTGTATGCTTTCCAAATCAAGGTGGTTTGTCGGTTGATCGAGAATGATGGAATTAGGACTCTGCAACATCATCCTGCTGATCATACATCGTACTTTTTCTCCCCCGCTTAATACATTCACTTTCTTCTCAATTTCATCACCAGTAAAAAGCATTTTTCCTAAAAATCCACGCAGGAAAGGCTCATCAGCATCGGTTACATGTGAGGGTACAAAATCTCGCAGCCAATCCATCATCGGAACGGGCTTTTCGAAAAACTCGTTGTTCTCAACGGGCAGGTAAGCACTTGTAACGGTGGTGCCCCATTCAAATTTACCACTATCAGCTTGGTCTATTCGGTTAATGATGTCGAAAAAATAAGTAACTGCCAGCGGATCCCGGCTATAAAAGGCGATCTTATCGTTTTTCTGTACACTGAAAGTTACTTTATCAAAAAGCACCCGTCCATCTACCACTTTTTTCAGCCCTTCCACATTCAGAATCTGATTACCAATTTCGCGCAATGGCTGAAAAATAATTCCCGGATATCGACGGTTAGAGGGCTCAATGTCTTCAATGGTTAGTTTCTCCAAGGCTTTTTTACGGGATGTGGCCTGTTTACTTTTAGATGCATTGGCACTAAACCGCGCAATAAAGTCGAGCAAGGCCTGCCGCTTGTCTTCTGTCTTTTTGTTTTTATCGTTTATTTGCCGCGCCATCAACTGACTGCTTTCGTACCAAAAGGTGTAATTACCTGTAAATACTTTGATTTTCGCCCGGTCCACATCCGCCACATGGGTACATACGGCATCCAAAAAGTGACGGTCGTGGCTTACCACGAGTACAATATTCTGGTAATCGGCCAAAAAGTTTTCAAGCCAACCGATGGTTTCTATATCAAGTCCGTTGGTAGGCTCATCCAATAATAAAATATCGGGGTTGCCAAAAAGCGACTGCGCAAGCAAAACCCGCAACTTGTAGTTAGAGGGTATATCCTGCATCAGGCTTTGTTGCATATCTTCTTTTACACCAAGGCTACTGAGCAACGTAGCAGCATCACTTTCAGCGGTATAGCCACCCATTTCGCCAAATTCGGCCTCGAGTTCGCCGGCATGCATATAGTCATCCTCAGTTGCATCCGGATCTGCATAAATGGCATCCTTTTTATGCATCAGGCTCCACATTTTATCATGGCCACGAAGCACGGTATTCAGAACGGTTTCCTGATCAAACTCAAACTGATTTTGCTTCAGGAAGGCAAGCCTTTCGCCTTTGCTTATTTCCACGGTTCCTTTGTTGGGCTCAATTTCACCGCTTAATATTTTCAAAAAAGTGGACTTCCCTGCACCGTTTGCCCCTATGACACCGTAGCAGTTTCCCTTTATAAAATTAATGTTTACCTCATCAAAAAGTACCCGCTTGCCATAGGCAAGGGTTATATTTTTAGCACTGATCATATAAATACGCTGAAAATTTTGAGCCGCAAAGGTAAGGGTGGATACCGGAACACCCTAAGGATTATCAAACAGTTTAGATTCTGTTCACAAGTATAAAGGAACTGATAGAGATACAACTCCTAAAGAATTGTATTTCAATGTTTTATACATATTTTTATAAAAACATGGAAGATTTCTTAGTTCCCTAATACTATATTTATACTAAAAATACTATCAATTTATGTACTACCACCTCAAAATAAGGAGTCTTATATGGGCGCCTCTAAAAACCACTCAGACAAGGCCTGCCAATTTTATAACGCAAGAGTTTCCTTCTGTACATAAGGATGTTATGAAATTGGTATAATGCAGTATCAAAGATTTTTAAAGATACCCATAAGTATTTTCATCCCTTGTGGCAAAGGGAAATGGATCTGACTTACTCCCACAAGCCTGCACCGGTTCATTTTTGTAAAAAAATTTCCATACCTGATTAAACTACGTTTGGTTTTTTAGCCTTTGGCGTCTTACATTCACTGCTCATTTTTTACCGATTCAAACGATTATGATTAAAAAACTGCTTGTTGTTAGTATTCTTATGGTAGGTTGTATGGCTCAGCCGGTATTTGCCCAAAAAGATAAAAAGAAGGCGGAACCTGAACCTATAACCAAAAATGCCGTGTTTGATGGGTTGCAATATCGTCTTGTAGGACCATTCCGTGGGGGGCGAGCCGCTGCTGTAGCAGGAAGTTTTACTCAAAAAAATGTATTTTACTTTGGCAGCACCGGTGGCGGTGTTTGGAAAACAATAGACGGCGGCAGCAACTGGAAAAATATATCAGATGGCTTTTTTGGCAGTACCATTGGTTCGGTAGCCGTGGCTCCAAGCGATGAAGCAGTACTATATGTAGGAGAAGGCGAAAAGTCCATGCGGGGCAACGTAAGCGAAGGCCTTGGCGGTATGTGGAAAAGCCTGGACGCCGGCAAAACCTGGCTAAACCTTGGGCTGAAGGATGCAAGACATATTGTACGCATTGTAATACACCCAAAAAATCCTGATGTGGTTTGGGTAGCCGCTATGGGACATTTATTCGGACCCAATACCGAGCGGGGTATTTTTAAAACCACGGATGGCGGTAAAACCTGGCAAAAAACATTATATGTAAATGATCAGACTGGCGGATTTGAACTCGTGATGGAACCGGGTAACCCCAAGGTAATGTACGCAAGTACCTGGCGTGTATTGCGTACCCCCTACTCTTTGGAAAGCGGTGGCGAAGGCAGTGCGCTTTGGAAAAGTACCGATGAAGGCGTTACCTGGACCAATATCAGCGGCAGCAAGGGTTTACCAAAAGGTACCTGGGGCATCAATGCTATTGCCATTGCCCCTTCCAATACCGATCATTTGTATGCCATTATTGAAAATGAAAAAGGCGGATTATACTCAAGTGAAGATGCAGGCAAAACATGGAGTTTGCGCAGCAGCGATAACAATATCCGGCAGCGGGCATGGTATTACACCAAGGTTTTTGTAGACCCGGGCAATGAAAATCTGGTATATGTATTGAATGTGGGCATGATGGTGAGCCGCGATGGAGGCAAAAGCTTCAGCAGCATCCGCACCCCGCATGGAGATCACCACGACCTGTGGATTGACCCTAAAGATGGAAAACGCATGATGGTAGGCGATGACGGCGGAGGTCAGATAACTTTTGATGGCGGGCAAAACTGGAGCAGCATGATGAACCAACCCACTGCACAAATTTACCGGGTAAGTGCCGATAATGCTTTCCCCTATCGCATTATGGGCGGCCAACAGGATAACAGCGCTTTCCGGATTAAAAGCAGAACGTACGGTAGCGGCATTACCATGGAAGATATGGAATCTACCGCCGGAGCAGAAAGCGGTTACGTAGTGGCCGATCCATTAGATCCGGAAATTACTTATGGTGGCAACTATATGGGTTTGCTGGAAAGACAAAACCATAAAACAGGCGAAAGCCGCATGATAAATGTATGGCCTATTGATAATATGGGAGCCGGTGCCGATGCTGCCCGCTATCGTTTTCAGTGGAATTTCCCCATTTTCTTCAGCCCGCATAACCCCAACCGGCTTTATGCTGCCGGCAACCATTTATTTGTAACCGAAAACGAAGGACAAAGCTGGCAAATAATCAGCCCCGACCTGACAACTGACGATAAAAGCAAGCAGGGTCCAAGTGGCGGCCCCATTACCAAGGACAATACAAGTGTAGAATATTATTGCACCATTTTTACCGCAGCCGAAAGCCCGTTGGAAAAAGACCTCTTATGGACTGGCAGTGATGATGGCTTGCTACATGTAAGCAAAGACGCAGGCAAAAACTGGGAGAATGTCACTCCGAAAGGAATCCCGGCTGCTATAATGTGGAACAGCATTGAGGTAGACCCTTTTCAGAAAGGAGGTGCCTATATAGCCGGTACCCGCTATAAGAGCGATGATTTTACGCCTTATCTTTTCAGAACTACTGACTATGGAAAAACATGGACCAGGATTGATAACAATATCAACCGGATGCATTTTACCCGGGTGGTTCGTTCAGATAAAAAGCGCCCGGGCCTGCTGTATGCCGGTACTGAATACGGTATGTACATCAGCTACAACAATGGCAGCAACTGGGAACCTTTTCAACTTAACCTGCCCACTGTTCCGGTTACGGATCTGTTGATTAAAAATAACGATCTGGTGGTGGCTACACAGGGGCGCTCTTTTTGGATACTCGACGACCTGAGTGTGGTACAGCAATTCGAACAGCCAATCCTTGGCAAAAACATGCATGCCTTTGTACCGGCACCTGTTTATCGGGTGGCTTCTTATGGTGGCAGAGGCCGCAATGTAGGCGGTTCTTTCAATATGGGTAGCAATCCCTCCAATGGTGTGGTAGTGCCCTTTTTTGTAAAAACCATTTCCGATAGCTCCAAAGCAACTGTTATGATAATGGATGCTGCAGGTAAAGAAATAAAAACCTATGCCATAGACGACAAAGACAATGAACTGGAAATAAAAGAAGGATTAAACTTTTTTAATTGGGATTTGAATTATCCGGAGGGGGAAAAACCGGCCGAGGGTCTCATTATCTGGAACAGGGTACGAATGGTACCTGTAGCACCTCCGGGCAATTACTCTGTAAAAATCAAGGTGGATCAAGATTCTATTACCATCCCGGTTACTGTTATTGCTGACCCTAACTATACGGTTTCTCAGCAAGATTATAAAGCGCAATTCCAATTTTTGATAAAGGCACGGGATAAATTCAGCGAAACCATGAAGGCGTTACAAACCATAAACGACCTGCGGAAACAAATGAAGGATTACACTGGCCGGCTGGGAGAAGAATGTCCAAAGGAAGTAAAGGATCTCACCAAAGACCTCACCAAAAAGCTGACAGATATTGAAACAGTACTTCACCAAACCAAGGCTAAAAGTGGTCAGGATGTATTGAATTACCCGATACGGCTCGATGATAAATTGAGCAGTGTATACCGGGTAGCCTCCGTAGGAAATGGTGCTCCTACCAAACAAACGCTTGAAGCCTATGAGGTGGTAACGGCTCAAATAGATGAACAGATAAAGCAGTTAAAAGCAATCATTGAAAAGGATATACCCGCATTAAATAACCTGATCAGGGAAAAAACTTTGCCAATAATATCTGCGAAGGAATAGGTTAAAGTAACCGGTTAAAATAAATATGGGATCTCCAATTAAAGAGATCCCATTTTATTTGAAGGGCATATATTAACATTTGAAAAGCGAAGTTGTACAAAAACAATAGGGTAGCCTATAGTCGTAATGACTAAATTTGGGAAATATATTTGAGGAGAATGGATTCAAACCTTACCGTAATAACAAACGTGGTGCAGGCCTGGCAAGAGTTTTTCTCGTTGGGAAACAGCATGGAAGGCATGAATGATATTGTGGATCAAACTCAATTGTTTAACCAAATCCAATCAAGCAATCTCAAAATTGTCGTTTTTAGTTTCTCAGATCTTTCTATCCTGCATGTAAATCAGGGAGCCGCAGATATCTTTGGTGCAAGCATAAATGAGATACGGGAAAGTGGCGCATCGCTGATTATAAGCTGTTTTGATAAAAAACAACTTGAATTTGCCAATAAAACCGCCATCCTTAGTGCACCCGAAACAGCTAAAGCATCCCGGGAAGACATTTTAGATTCTTTGGCTTGCTATTGCAACTGGATCATTTACAGTAAAAAGGGACTCGTTCACAGAAACCTTTTCCGGGTTTTCCCAATCAAAGTAAATGAAAGAGGGATGCCTTTGGTAGGCATGTACCTTATTTATGATGTAAAACCATTTATCCGTTCAGATATCTGGTGGTACAGGAGTGTATTGGGGAAAAATAATTTCATGCATTATCAGAGTAACGGAAAAAAATTAGTAAAAAAGGATATCCTTTCCGAAAGGGAGAAAAATATACTGGTGCAGGTAGCTGATGGTAAAACATCGAAAGAAATTGGCCAAATTTACCATATTAGCCCGCATACCGTAGATAACCACAGGCGCAAAATGCTCGCAAAAACCGGAATGGTTGATACCTCCTCTTTGATACATGTCGCCAAATTAAGCGGTATTTTAGTCTGATCGAATATTAATCGTTTCACAATAAAATATCCACCCTTTTCAACAGCGTATTTATAAAATCCAGGTAGTATTTAAGAGGTATTAAATTTAAGTAAAATCACCAAAATTATCCACATTTAAAAATGTATTTCCAGGCACTTTAAAGGGAGTATGCAAAAGCTGGTCACGATATTGCATTCCGAATATTTGTATACAATCAGAATGATGAAGTTCAAACCCACGCATTGATTTTTTTAACCGGAGGGCGAATTCATTAATGGTGTTTATTTCGGTTATAAAATGTAAAGCCATCGTAGTTTTGCGTTCCGGTTTTTTGGAAACGTATACGCAAAGTGCTATAAACTGCAACCTTCTTTCTTCTTCTTTTAAATAAAAAAATACAGTAAAATCCATATATCCAAATTATCTCGTTGTTAATAATTCTTTTATACTAATGAGTTTTCAGTGGTTTATCAAATAAGAAAAATATTTTCTTAAATAGACCCAATCACTGCCAATTTCCAATAAATTACGATAAAATAATATACGTTGGTTTTATGAATTAACCAATATAAACATTTCTTTTATGTCCTTGACACCTTCCCTTTTTTGGGGAAATTATAATTTTTGGAGCTTATATTAAAATATACGATTAAAGTGGTAAAGGGTTCCAAAGCCTTACCAATAATAGCAGAAGAAAAACATCTTCCTGCTAATGAGAAATAAAATGGAGTGAAAAGCGCTATTCCTCAGAAAGCAAATCAGGTCTCAGGGTTTCGGTACGCTGAATACTTTGCTCATATCGCCAATCTTCTATTTTTTTAGGATCACCGCATAAAAGGATATCTGGAACTTTCCATCCTTTATAATCAGCCGGACGGGTATATACCGGTGGTGCGAGCAGTCCATCCTGAAAACTGTCAAACAAGGCAGAAGTCTCATCATTTAAAACCCCCGGCAACAATCGGCCAATAGCATCTACTATCATGGCTGCTGGTATTTCACCACCACTTAGCACAAAATCGCCTACTGAAATTTCATGGGTTACATAATGATCCCGAATGCGCTGATCAATTCCCTTGTAATGTCCACAAATAATCAAAATCCGCTCAAACAAAGAAAACCGGTTGGC
>JBBQXO010000207.1:0-7463 GCA_038209595.1 Chitinophagales bacterium | reverse complement strand
GCAGGCGATTTAAACGTATCCTAAGAAATATTGAGCAAAAAGTATGGTTCATAACCTTCTAGCAGGTTCGTCCTGATATTTTTACTATGAAAAATCATTCTCTATGGGTATTTTTGACTTTGCACTTAAAATAAAAAAAATTAACGCTTCAAAAAACTGATTGTATAAATAACCTTTATACAACTTGTAATAGGCCTGAACGACCATGAAACTGACCAAAGAGCAATATGACATCATCCACTCAACAGGTAATATAAAGATTAACGCGGTAGCCGGTTCGGGCAAAACCACCACGGTAATTGAATATGCCAAGGCAAGACCGAAATCAAGCCGGATATTGTATTTGGCGTTTAATAAAACGGTCAAGTTGGAAGCAATCAAAAGGTTTAAAGACGAAGGACTTCCTCATGTAACTGTGGAAACTGCCCATTCGCTTGCCTTCCGGTACATCGTTCGTGGAAACCAATACCAGGTAAAAGGACAAGGCTACAAAACCAATGAAATTGCGCAAATGCTCAACCTGCAGGGCAATCAGGAAAAACATACCGAATATATTATTGCCAACCACATCAACCGATTCATTGCTTATTTCTGTAACAGCGATCAGCAAAAGGCTAAAAATCTGAATTATCCCGACACCATTACGGACCCGAAAGCCAAAGCTTTTGTTATAAAATTTTACGATTATATAGTAATGCAATCCCGCATTTTATTGGCTAAAATGGATAAGGGGGAGATTGAGATCACCCACGATTTTTACCTGAAAAAATTCCAGCTTTCCAAACCGGTACTTCCCTACGATTATATTCTTTTCGATGAGGCACAGGATGCATCCCCTGCCATGCTCGATGTTTTTTTACAGCAAAAAGCAACCAAGGTCATTGTTGGTGATACCCATCAACAGATTTACGGATGGCGCTTCGCGGTAAACTCTTTGGAAAAAGCAGACTTCAAAAACTATTATTTGTCAACTAGTTTTAGATTTAGTCAGGATATAGCAGATCTTGCCATGGGTGTATTGGATTATAAAAAGCATCTTGAAAGTACCGGGGCGATTACAATAAAAGGTTTGGGCAAAAGCAAAGCCATAAAAACGAAAGCCATATTGGCAAGAACCAATCTCGGATTACTGCTCAAAGCCATTGAATTTATAACCGAAAAACCAGAAGTAAAGTACATTTATTTTGAAGGAAATATTCACTCCTATACCTATGCCGATGAAGGAGCTTCGTTGTATGATGTACTCAATCTCTACAATGGAAAGCGACAGCGCATCAGAGATCCACTGATTCAATCCATGAAAGATCTTGATGACCTCAATGATTACATTAAAAAAACAGAAGATTTTCAATTGGGTATGATGGTACAGGTTGTTCAGGAATATGGAGACCAAATACCGGAAATTTTGAAAACGATCAAGCAAAAACATGTAGAAAACGAGCATAGAGATAAAGCTGAAATGATTTTCTCTACTGTTCATCGTTGCAAAGGCATGGAATACGATGCCGTAGAACTTGTAAAAGACTTCATTACAGAAAAAGCACTTGAAGACCTAAAAGAAGAAAAAAAAGAAGGTAAAAAGGAGGATAAAAAAGAGTATGATCTGAACATGCCTAAGCTGAATGAAGAAATTAATCTGCTCTATGTTGCCATTACCCGAACTAAAAACAAATTGCTGATTCCTGCATCATTCCTTCCAAAAGAATTTAAGGAATCGCCGCAAATACAGGTTATTCAACCCCTGCCAGAACCCATTGAGTCAGGGAAAAAGCAAGTCAATATAAGTTTTAAGGCAGCAACCAAGTCCCACCAACCAGAAAAAACCTATAGCGTAGAAAAAGTAAAAACAACTCCTAAAAAGGCTAATGCACCCTGGACACCTGAACTTGACATGGAGTTAACCGAAATGTTTTGTAAGGGCGTATCAGGAAAAGAAATGGCTACCCATTTTGGCAGAACAAATGGCTCCATTGCCTCTAGAATTAAAAAACTGGAGCTTTATGATTTGTACGGGTGATCAGATAGATAAAACTAATATGCGGACATATTAAAACAAACCTCATTGAATAGAACGACAGACATAATTTCAATCAAATAGTTGTTGCTTGACTAATTGAAGCTACCCTGCAATAATCAGGGTAGGTCCTCACCGACCTGAACCCACACACAAACCAATCTCACACCTACAGGTTGGTGCCTGTCTCCCGAAAGGGTAGGTTCTCACCGACCTGAACACAAACTCAAACCAATCTCACACCTACAGGTTTGCCTCCCGAAAGGGAAGGTCCTCACCGACCCGCACCCAAACTCAAACCAAACCCACACCTACAGGTTGGTGCCTGCCATGCCGATCGGTAGGTAAACCTGCCGATAGCGAAGGTCCCCACCCACCTGACCAATACCAATCCCATGAACCTTACTTTTACCAACTTGTTGCACTAAAAGCATTTTCACACAACCGATATTTCATTTTGGCAAAAACATTAGCATCCCTTCAGGATAAAAAGCAAACGAACCTTGCGGCATCTTTTCGTTCGCTTGTTTATATACCGCGTCTTTTCCGCGAAGTTTGGGTTACGAGTCCAAAGCTTTTTACCTATACCATCATTGGCAGGCTGATCAACTCTATAACCCCCATTACCATCCTTTGGGTAGGTAAATTGATTATTGATGAAATCATATTGCAGGCAGGCAGCAGTCAAAAGGATTTTACCCAACTCTGGAAATACGTAGCTTTTGAATTTGTCCTTGCTATTGGCTCCGACCTGATAAGCCGCTGGGTAACCCTTACAGATAGCTTGCTTGGCGATTTGTATGCAAACAATTCTTCGGTTAAGATTATCCGGAAAACCAATGACATAGAGATCAGTCAACTGGAGGACCCGAGCTTTTACGATAAACTGGAAAAAGCAAGGATGCAAACCAACGGCCGTGTCAACCTGCTATCCGCATCATTGAGCGAAGCACAGAACCTGATCTCGATTGTAACCCTTGTTGCAGGGCTTATTTATTTTGAGCCTTGGCTGATTGTACTGTTGGTACTCAGCATTATCCCTGCCTTTATTAATGAAATTAAGTTTAGTAACCTGCGCTATTCGCTTGTAAATAGCTGGACTTCTGAGCGGCGTGAACTGGATTACCTGCGTTTTATTGGGGCAAACGACAAAACAGCCAAAGAGATAAAGCTATTCGGCCTCATTGACTTTATTGCCGATCGTTTCAAGCAACTGAGTAACCAGTATTTTTTACTGAATAAAAAACTAGCCGTGAAGCGCACCTTCATGGGCGCGATGTTTAATCTGCTGGGAGTGGTTTGTTATTATGGTGCTTATATTTTAATTATTTTCAGGGTGGTATCCGGCACCATTACCCTTGGCGAACTCACTTTTCTTTCTACTGCCTTTAACCGGTTGCGTAATAATTTACAAAACTTCTTTAGCTCCTTTACCCGCATTACGGAAAGTGCCTTATACCTTAAAGATTATTTTGATTTTATGGATTATTCGGTTCCTTCAGATACAAGGGAAACGGTACCGCTGCCTGCAGAAATAAAAGAGGGGTTTGTAGTAAACAACTTATGGTTTTCCTATCCGGGTTCCGATGATGGCGTATTGAAAGGGGTTAGCTTCGAAATAAAAGCAGGAGAAAAAATTGCCTTTGTAGGGCAAAATGGGGCAGGAAAAACAACGCTTATTAAATTGATGCTCCGTTTTTATGAGCCCACTCAAGGCGAAATACTGCTGGATGGCATCAACATCACCCGGTTTGATAAGCTTGCTTATCAGCAAATGTTTGGGGTAATTTTCCAGGACTTCTTTCGGTACGAATTTACTGTAAAGGAAAATATTGCTGTAGGAAATATAAATGAACTGCATAACCAACCCCGCATTGACGAAGCTGCCGCACTTAGCCTTGCAAGTGATGTGGTAAAAGATTTAAAACTCGGTTATCAGCAACAATTAGGGAAGCGCTTTTCAAGAGGTATGGAACTTAGCGGCGGACAATGGCAAAAGATTGCATTGGCAAGGGCTTATATGAAAGACGCCGCCGTTTTGATATTAGATGAACCCACTTCCGCATTGGATGCCCGGGCCGAATCGGAGGTATTTGAACGTTTTATTGGTCTTACCAAAGGCAAAACAAGCATCATTATTTCGCACCGTTTCAGTACGGTTCGTATGGCGGATCATATTATGGTTTTAGAAGAAGGGAAGGTGCTGGAGATAGGAACGCATGAAGTTTTAATGAAAAATAATAAGTTGTATGCAGAGTTGTTTTTGTTACAGGCTGCAGGGTATCAATAGTGGGTTATTTTGGATTATTTAGGAGTAATTCTAGTTGCAGGTGCCTTCCTATCAGTAGAAAGGATTTCACAAAGATGACCCCAAATTCTACTTTGAGCAATGGTCTATTTTATTGATAAATCTGGAATAAATTCTCTTTGATTTTAGTCTTCCGCCAGGGTTTTTCCTAGCTGGTTGGTGAGGAATTACCCTAACTATCGTAAGGCAAGCTACCGATAGACAGGCACCAACCATATAGCAAAACCATAACTACCACACTCCCACAACACCCTCACCCATAGGTTAGTGCCTGCCATGCCTATCGGTAGGTAAACCTGCCATTAGCGCAGGTCTTCACCAACCTCTTCCCAAACACAAACTAACATGCACCCAAACGCCTTAACCACCACCCTCCTTAATCTTCTTCACCGCTGCCCGTACATCCAGCACCGCCCCCTTGGATGCATGCGCCCCACGCACCAGAATGTCTTCGCCAAAACGGTTTTTCACACTGTCAATGGCCTGATAGAGGTTGATCATTTCTTCGGTATCATCCCATAAGTGGATCTGGTAATTGCCGGGTATCAGGTGGCTGAAACGGATGCCCACCAACCGAACCAAAAGCCGCCGGTCGTAGAGTTTGGTAAAGATCTCCTTTACTTTTTTCAGCAGAATATGATCGGCACTGGTATAGGGGATCACCATTTGTTTGGTCAGGGTATTGAAATCGCTGTAGCGAATTTTTACCGTAATACAACCTGTAAGCCGATGCTGCTGCCGCATTTCAAAAGCGGTTTGCTCCACCATGCGGGCAAGGTTGCGGTGCAAAAAGTCCACATCAATCGTATCGTTTTCAAAGGTTGATTCGGTACCCATGCTTTTTTGCTCTACATAAGGCATCACCGGCGCATCATCAAGCCCTTGGGATCGCTTCCAGAGTTCAATCCCGTTTTTACCCAACAGGTTTTGCAGGTATTCCATCGGAATCTGGCTGAGAGTTCCTATCGTTTCTACCCCCATTTGCCGCAAAAGGGTGCCGGTTTTATCGCCTACAGAGGGCATTTTCTCAATAGCGAGGGGGTGCAAAAATGGCTTTTCCTGTCCTTGCGGTACGGTTAGCGTACCACAGGGTTTTGCCTCGCCGGTAGCTACCTTGCTTATGAGTTTATTTTTGGAAAGCCCATAACTTATTGGCAATCCACTTTCATTCATGATGGTATGCCGAAGCTCCGCTATGTATAGTTCACTGTTGAAAAAACGATCCATACCACTCATATCAATGTAAAACTCGTCAATACTGCTTTTTTCGTAGAGCGGTACTTTATCGGCAATAATATCGGTTACGAGCCGGCTGTATCTACTGTAGTCTTCCATATCGCCGCTTACAATCAATGCATGCGGACAAAGCCTTTTAGCCAGTTTGATACTCATGGCACTGCGCACCCCATAGCGCCGCGCTTCGTAGCTGCAGGAAGCTACCACGCCGCGATCGCCCCGCCCCCCTACTATTACCGGCTTCCCTTTGAGTGCAGCATTTTTAAGCACTTCCACACTTACAAAAAAGGAATCGAGATCGAGGTGGGCAATGGTTCTCTGCTCCGAGTCGGAGGGCATAATAATAGATCCCGTAGAAATTGTGGTATGCCGCTTTGCCATGAACCTTTAATATTGGCCCAAAAATACTAATTTTTTTAGTCTAAGTATTTTTTAGGTTTTGAATGCAAGATTCTTGTTCCACCATTATAAAAGCGGTTTTCTGGTAATTCCTTAATTTTATACAAGTCTATTATAAAGGTCAATTATGGTTCTGGAAAAAAAATTAAATATTAGCTCATTGGGTGAAAGACCAGAATTAAAGGCCTTTGCCTTAAAGACAAAGGATATTGTGCATGCTTATGATCCACTTGCAGAACTTGTTTTATTTGGCAGCCGTGCACGGGGAGATTCCGAACCGGAGAGTGATTGGGACCTCTTGGTATTGACAAAAAATGAAAATACCGACTTGCTTCAAAAACTTCTCATAAAAGACTTCTTATATAAAATTGAAATACCGAATGATTTGGCCATTTCGCTGCTTTTAAAAAATGAAGCCGATTGGGAAGAAAATTATATAGTAACACCTTTATATGACAGTATTAGAAAAGAAGGCATTATTTTATAAATATACAACCAGCCAAAAATGGATGACAAACTGAAGGATTATATTGTGTGTAAAATGCAAAAAGCAAATCTTGCACTCAAAGAGGCAAAGTTGCTTTTTGAAAATGAAATATATGACACCTCACTTAGCAGGTTGTACTATTCACTTTTTTTACGCTGCAAGTGCCTTATTAATCAGCAAGGGTTTAACTCCCAAAACTCATTCCGGTATAAAATCATTGTTGAATAAGGAATTCTTTTTAACCGGTATAATAGATAATCAATTCGCCGATTTTTACTCATTATTAATGGCTAAAAGACACGAGGCTGACTATGAAAATTTTGCTTTTATCAATCCCGAACACATCCCTGAATATATTAAAAAGACATCCTTTTTCATTAAACAAATTGAAGCTTTGCTTGATAAAAACCAATCCGATTAATCAGGCCCGCTTCCCCCTGCTCAACCACCATCCTAACCATAAACCTGCCAAACCGAATGCAGCAATACTATCCAGTAATTCAATCCAGATACCGGGTGTTTTGTACCAGATAAAACCAGGGTAGGCATAAAAACAGAAAGCCATAAAGCCTACCATCAGGCTTGTAAAAAGAATGTTTCCCAAATTGGCCACCTTCAGTTTGGAAATCAATGCCACCAGGAAAATTGCCAGAAGAATATTGGTACCCAGTCCACGCAACAGGTTCATGGTAATGTCTGTTTCATTTTTCGGATGGTACATAATAGAAGCATAGGGCTGTCCCATATTCTCCTCCATCAATTTTTCAAAATCCTCCATCGGTGAACCCGGAGGTAAAGAAGGCAAATAATACTGCCCTTCTTTCGATAGATTTGCAGACAGTACCTGCATAATGGCATCCTGATTTGGTGTGTACTGTTCTTGCTCAGCGTGCAATCCAAGGGCTATGTGCGATAATGTCTGCCACAACATTAATAGTAAACCGGCAATCAATGCTCCTATAATTTTTTTACCCATTGCGTTAAATTTTAACTAAATGTAAATGTTTTGTTTAATTATT
>JBBQXO010000206.1:0-7494 GCA_038209595.1 Chitinophagales bacterium | reverse complement strand
TAAGTTTCTAAAGTTGGTACCCTTTTTTACCGTCCGCAAATTCCTTTAAAATCACAATAGCCGCATATCCTTAAATCATCTGTTTGGTCAAAGGAACCCTCTGGATTAAAAATTTCTGCAAGCACGTTGCTTACGCCCTCTGCCACTTCCGATAAATATTCCCCCATTACTTCAGCCGATATTTCGGTTTTGGTTGATTTTTCGTAAAGTCTTACTTTTTCTTTTCCCGATTTATACATACTTCTCAATACCACAAGTGCTGGTTCAAAATTTGTGTACTCAGGATTATTTTCGCTGAACATGAGTGCATACAACAGCGTTTGTAAAGCGGCCTTGTTTTGTTTATCGCCGTGGGTTTCAAACAAATGCGCAAGGCTTACAAAGTCAATTTTATCACCGCCCGTTTTGTAATCCACCATCCGTACCACGCCATCCTTTTCATCCACCCGGTCAATGTTTCCCTTCAGCCGAATGGTTTTTATTCCATCTATAGTTGGAACAGATACAGGGTACTCAAAGCTTTGCTCTGTATGCCGAACCATAAAGGGCACCCTTTCCCTATCGAAACGCAGGAAACCTTTTACAAAATGCTCCACTACATCGGCCACAACGCTCGTAAAACCGGTCAGTAATAAATTTTTACTCGTTGACTCCTCCTCATGCCAAGCTTTCTGTATGGCTTTTTCGAGATACTGAGGCAACCACTCCCCTATCTTATCAATAGCTTGTGCAGTTATTTCGCCCCCCGGATTTTCCTGCATCCAACGATTGTACAACCACTCCAGCAGCAAATGCACGGCGGTTCCAAAAATAGCCGGATCAATTTCGGTTTGTACCTCATCGGGTTTTTTAATACCCGCTATGTATTGAAAATAAAATTGCAACCGGCAAGAAAGGTATTTATTGATGGCACTTGGCGAAACAGACCCAGGCTTTTCCCCGGTGTAATAACGCTTCATCACAGCCAGCACTTCGGGTGTTTTTTGAATGGTGATGGCTTGTGTTTGCGTAGCTTTTACAGGCAATTGCCAGGTATCCCACTGAATGGGAATGGCAGATTCAAAAGCAATCTGCTTGATAAAGCGGCTGACCTCGCCGGAACTATTGTCCGTTACCAATCCATTGTACACCGCATGCAGGCTGCTGCAACGGTGTAGTAACCGGTAAAACACCCAGGCAAAAATGGCATCCTGATTTTCAAGCGTAGATAATCCATAAGCTCTACGTAGATTGAATGGGATAAAGGTTTTAGCAGCGGCCACCCTCGGCATTGATCCTTCGGCAGCACCAAGCAAAAGAATATGCTCAAAATCAAGCCCCCGGCTTTCGAGCAAACCCATGATTTGAATGCCATCGGTACGCTCAGCTTCAAAGGGGATACTGACACCGGCTAGCGGGGTCATGACCAAATTTTTTAAAAACGAAAGCGACACATTTTCCTCAAAATCACTATAGAGTGGCGCCATGGTTTGCAGGGTATTGTATAACCCGCTCAGCAATCCCAGCAGCAACCCGTCAGATTGTAAGGCGGGAGTGGGTGCCAGCCTTTGCAGCAAGGCCAGTAAACTATCAAATAATCCACTGCGGTTTGGTAAGGGTGTAAACAGGTAATTGCCTACGGTATCGGTTTTGAGTAACTCCGCAACAGGCACCCACAACAGTCCACGGTGGATGATACTTTGCCGGCAGCTATCCCTTTCCCGTGCATCCCAATCATTTAGCGGATGATTGAGCCATCGCATGGCCAACTCCCAGGGCAGCGCAGCAGAAGAGGCTTTCTTTCCTTCGAGCACTTCCTGAACCTGAAAATACAACTGCAGGAAGCTGTACAACGGACTTTGGGCCAGCGGATACCCCATCGTAATATTGACCGCAGCCCGGGTCGTTTCGGGGAAAGACTGCAATACCGGAATCAATAGTTTTTCATCGGCGAGTAAGATGGCTGCCTTCCCCGAACCTGGATTTTCGGGTAAAGTGTTTACCCAATCTGCCACCATTTTTGCTTGTGCTACCTGTCCATCAACCCGGGTTACCCTCAATTGTATAGGGTTAGGAACCACTGCATCTTTTGCCGGAATAAAGTGGCCAACCGGCATTTCGTTTTTCAATCCCAATAGCCCGATATTTCTCCGGAAAAAAAAACCGGCTTCATGGATGGGGTTATCAAGGTAAAAAGCATCGATATCAAAATACAAGGAAGCCTTCCCCATGGTCTGCCAACTTTTGATTACCCTTTCTTCCGCCCCATTCAGCGCATTGAAGCCTACAAAAATCACATGCACCCAACCCGGATCAGGGAGTTTTTCAGGCATTTCCGCCATTCGCCGGTACATGGCGCCTAAGGTGCCGTACCCCTCTTTTTGCAGCAAGGCATGCATACCGGTGTACCATTGCGGAATCATCCGCCATAGGTCGGCAAACCTTTGCTGATAAGTATCCTGCAGATTGACCGACTCCCAGAAATTTTTGAGAAACTGCCGCTGTTCCTGCGAAAGTTCATCAAACTGCTGATCGATTTCTTTATAATCCGCAATCAACGAAAAAATCTTTTCGGTGGGAATGCAATAGGCATCTGTTTCATTGAGATCGTTGAGCAATACCTGCGCCAACCCGTAGAATTCCTCGAAGGGCATCGGTGTTCCTGCTTCGGGCAACATCGTTTGCAAATAAGCACGGTACAAGGCAAAGCTTTGTCGCAAAGGATCGGCTAGTGCCATATCTGAAGACCGCGTAACAAGTTCCTCGATGGTCAGTAATTCGGGCAGCAAGGCGGGAGCCGTTAAGTGCTCCAAAAGATTTTCTTTAAAATAAACCGATTGACGGCGGTTGGGGAAAACCACCGCTGTACGGAATAAATCCCGCCCAAATTTTTCTACGATCTTTTGAGCTACCTGCCACAAAAAGGGCGTTGCATTCATATCTTTTTATTTATCTGTATTATGGGTAAAAGCCCATCCACTTCTATTTTTTTTATAAATTATACCACATGATTTAACAAGGCACTACCTCTTTGGTAAACCCGTAAACAAGGAATCCGCTCACTTCGGGAAAATGCATGGCACGCAACCATTGCATATAAAGTTGTACCTGTTCCACATGCTGTTTTTCTTGGGTTTCGGTAAATTTAAAATCAATCACCCTTGTTTCCATTTCGTTGTATAAAATCAGATCGGGTCGCCGCAGTTCTCCACCAGGCAACACCATCGCACGTTCTGAAAGCCGCTGCAGCAAACCCTTTTCCCATCCTTCAAAAGGAGCAAGCCCAATCAGCGCAGTAAGGATAGATTGATATTCTCCTGATTTTCCCGAAGCTATTTTGCCCATTGCTTCCATTTGCCGTACTACTTTTTGCACGCCACCGGTTGAGGTAATTTTCGATAGCATTTCGTGTAGTAAAAGCCCCTTGCTGCGGGCAAGTTCCACAGGCTGTTTTTCGCTTTGTGGTTCCAGGGTTCTAAGTACAGTCTTACGGCTATTGCGCCACGAAGAAAAAACCATTTCGGGTGCCGGAGAGGGGGGCTCTTTTTTAGATAAAGCAGGCGGGGCCGGCGTACCATATTCCCAAAGCGTCATACCTTCTTCAAAACCATCATTCAGTAACCCGTCTTCATCGCCCGGATAATTGACCCCCGCAGTATATAGCAGGTGACCAATTGTTTTCAACTTGCTATGTTGGAATTCCCCTTTGGCATTTACCGGCAGTGGTGCCCACAAAATCATCCTGCTGCGGGTACGGGTAAGCGCTACATATAGCAGGTTCAGATTGTCCATATAGCTGTTGGCCATTTCAGCAAAATAGTAAGGAGCTACTTCGCTTTTGGCAAGATCTTTTTGGTAATAAAGCGGCAGCATCGGCATTTGAGGAAAGCTCGTATTTTTCATTTCGGGCCACAACTGAATGCGTTTTTTAGCATCAGGTTCAAGGTTCCAGTCACAAAAAGGCATCAGCACAATGGTATAAGCAAGCCCCTTTGATTTGTGGATGGTCACCACTTCTACGGCGTTGGCACCTGCCGGGGCGGGTAGCGATTTACCAATGCCTTCTTCCTCCCAATATTCAAGAAAAGCGGCTACGCCTTCGTCGGCATATTTCACCCAATCATGCACAAGATCGAGCAAGGCGAGCAAATAAGGTTGGTCTTCGGGAAGGTGCTGCAACTTCAGCAAAGTAATTACCTCATTGATCAACTCGGGCACCGGCAAGGCCCTCAGTTTCTCTTTTTGTAAAAAAAGTTCCGGTGGCAGCCCTTCACCAGGTTGGTTTTGTTTACGAAATACCGCATGTACCGATTCCATTCCGGATTGGGAACGAGCCTGATATTGACGCAGCATAGTTTCAGCCAGCCGGTTATCTTCATTTACCAGCCATTGCATGGCGGCAATTATCCATTGCACCGCCATATTAGTGCTGATCCGCAAAGCATCGGCGCTTAACAATGGATAGGCGGTTCCATCTTGTTGTTGTTGATAAACCATCAACGTTTCAATGGTATTTTTTGCCTGCACATTGGTACGGCAAAGGATGGCTATATCGCCGGGTTGGAAGCCTTCTACCAATAAACCCACAATGGTTTGGTGCACCTGCCGGATAATTTTTCCAAAGAAATTCAGGGCTTCTTCTTCGTCTTCCTCTTCCTCGCCTCCTGTTTCATTTTTATCTATAAATCGAATGCTTACCTGTCCTTGTGGCGGGCTGTTGTCCGGAATACTTTGCCGGCTATCGCTGTAAGCATCTGTTAGCAACGTTTGGTAGGTATCGAGTAAATATTGCCGGATGTCTTCAGGCGTATCTTCCAGCGCTTTCAGCATATGCTGTTGCAACAATTGCGGTAGCACGGTAAATAAAAAATTATTGAACCGGATGATGGGTTTGGTACTCCGGTAGTTGAATACAAGCGTGTTGGCAGTAGGCAAAAAAGGGGCGAAATCCGCAGGCAAACGGCTATTCAATAATTGCCAGTCGCCGTTTCGCCAACGATAGATAGCTTGCTTTACATCACCCACCACCAGGTTGTAAAAGCCCTGTCCCATGCTATTTTGCAGCAATGGCTTAAAATTATGGTATTGAAAATCACTGGTATCCTGAAACTCATCCATCAGGAAGTGGGTTAACCGGTTACCTATTTTTTCATAAATAAATTCGGGGGTGGTTTCGGCGCTCAGTTGCCGCAAAAGATTATGTGTATCGCTTATGAGTAATGCATTGTTTTCTTTTCGCCAGGCTGCAAGTTCACGCCCCATCAGCACCACCAACCGCAGGTAATTCAGGTTAGACCGGATAGCTTTGGCAGTGTAATAGCGGGGCATTTCCTTTTTATAGAAATCATCCATTGCCAGCAAGGCTGTTGTAATTTCCGGCATAGCGCTATCTATCCGGGTTTTCAACCCGGCAGGGGTCGTTTTGGCATAGGGAGCGTCCCCTTCCACAAGCACTTTTTTGGTCCAGCCATTGGATACAGGAGATTCTATTTTATTAAAAGCAGCATCAAACCTTCCGCCAATTCCCGATGCTTTTCTAGAAAAATCATTGGCTGTTAATCCATGATTCAATAAAATTTCCTGACCATTTTCAGCCAGACCATGCCAGTCTTTTTCCATTGAGGGTATGGCAATATTTACCGCCTTTGCCAATTCTTTCATGGCTTCCTCCGCATCCACTTTTTCTTTAAAAAGCCGGGCTTCAAAATCGAGATAGGATTCTGAAAAAAGCATTTTTGCCATATCCACAAGCTCCTGCTTAAAATCCCAGCCTTTTCCATTATCTACCCTTTCGGTGGCTAGTTCAGCCATTTGCTTGCGGAGTGGTTGATAGCCGGGCGTATCTATTTTTGCAAAAAGCCGGGTGGCAAGATCATCGCACACAACTTCTGCATTCAGTTGCAATGCAAACCCGGCATCAATCCCGAGTTCCCAGGAGCAACTCCGTATCATTTTCTGAGTAAAAGCATCAATAGTGCTCACAGCAAAACGGCTGTAATCGTGCAAAATATTGGTATAAACCAATTTGGCGGCAGCAAATAAGCCCGGGAGATCCTCTGCTATCCCATTCTCCACCAATGTTTGCCCCATGCCGGTAGCCTGCCCGTCGGCTAAAAGCGAAAGCTCTTTTAAGATACGTTCCTTCATTTCGGAAGTAGCCTTATTGGTAAAGGTCACAGCGAGAATTTGCCGGTAAGCTCCCGGTTTTTCGAATAGCAGCGACAAGTATTTTAAAGTAAGCAAATACGTTTTTCCGCTACCAGCACTAGCCTTATATATATCAAGCAATGGGTTCATCGGGTGAAGTTAATACCGTTCATCCATTCTTTATGAAGGCTTTCACGCTTTGTTTGAAATTATTTGGTACAGAATGCGTTGCTTTACTTTCTGATTATTTAGTTGGAAAGGAAAACAATACTATGGCAGAGGAAACGGAGATGCAATTGGGTGGAAACAGTAGTTACGAGAAAAACAGGTTCGATAATTTCCTGTGGTGGCTTGCTACGGCTGAGCCTGAAATCATCCGGGATTGCAAAGTGGATCGCAACCGTTACCGCATTACCGGCCTGATTGTACTGGGTACCTGGATGTTTGCTACACTGGCATGGGTGTATTTTTTCAGTACCACACTCGACAATCCCTGGACCTACCTGCCCATGGGATTTTTTATGGGTTTCATTATATTAGGCATCGACCGGGCGCTTATCAAAGGCATCAATAAAAGCAACCGGAACAAAGTGGCACCCTTACTTTTTCGGGGACTTTTGGCACTTACCATCGGATTATTTATGGCACAACCTGCGGTTTTGTACCTTTTTGATAAAGAAGTAAAAATGCAGGCAAGTATTGACAATGAAGGCCGGAAAATGGTAAAAAGGGCGCAGCTTGATTCCTTGTTTACCGGGCAAAAAGCAAGCCTTGAAAATCAGAAAACAGCTTTGCAAACTCAATTGACCACCAAATATACCGAGGTAGAGGCGGCAAGAATGGCATTCATCAACGAAACCGACGGCAGCGGGGGCAGTGGCAAAGTAGGCATCAGTATCATTGCGCTGGTTAAAAAAAACGAATACTCAAAACTGGAAACAGACTACACTACCCTAAAAGCAGACCTTACTCCAAAAATGGATTCTTTTACCGCACAAATAGCCGGTATTGAGCAAACCAAGAAAGTACAGGAAGCCCAATTTGCCGAACTCCTCAATGATGGGTTTCTTACCCGGATTGAGGCTTTGCAAAACCTCATCAGTTCCAATGAAGCGGTTGCATTCCGGTACTATCTCATCATCGCTATCCTGATGCTGATAGAACTGATGCCGGTCATTGTAAAAAGCATGCTCCCTGGCGGCCCCTACGAAGAAATGGTACGCCTGATGGAAGAAAGTGAACGCGAAATGGCCAAACGAAATGTAGACAGGCAGGATGGCTTGAAAACTTATTTTAATGAAGCAGCGGTAAAAGCTGATCAGCAGGCCATTGATGCTTTCTTTGAGGTAACAAGAGAACGCCGGATTG
>JBBQXO010000205.1:0-7500 GCA_038209595.1 Chitinophagales bacterium | reverse complement strand
AGCTTTCCGGTTTTGAAAAATGCACATACATTTTTAGAAAACCGGCTAATGCCCGCATGCTGGTTTTGTCCATATTGCGGGCATACATGCTACGGAATAAATCTGTTTTCAGTTTCAGTAAATCCTCATCATTTGTTTTTTTGTTTTTTATGGCCATTAATACTGTCAACACTACTAAGGCAAAAGGATTCGTATCTTGTGACAAGGCTTTTTCATCCTGTTCCAATATTTTATAAGTATTAAACGTATACATCTGCTTGGTGCCCATAAACTCGTAATGATAGCTATCGGGCTTGTAGCTGATGTTATCATCTGTAAAAATGGCTAAAGCCGTTACAGGTTTCTCATACCTGTCGAGCAGCCGGTAGAAATAAGTGTACATACGTTTACCGAAATCTTTATGGGGGTAGCCCTGCACTTCAATGTGAATAAGTATCCACTCCTCTTTGCCTTCAAGGGTAAAGACTTTGAGAAGTTTATCCACAAATCGGGGATGGTCGGGGTTGTCCATGGGAAAGAGCTCTTCGAGTTCTTTATCCAGAAACTCTACGCCGCGTTCAAGATCCAGCACCTGACGAGCCTGCGGAAAGAAAAACAGGATAAAAAAGACAGGCATATCTTCAATGATGCCTTTCCATAGAATATCGTACTTTTTCATATTATAAATGTAAAGTTTTTGAAGGAAAATCCTGTTATTACAACCTAAAAATATTGCCTATTTTATCTTATTCTTAATGTTTAGATTCAACTTCCAAGGTGGGGTTATCTCCCTTGGTTTGAGTTCATATAACTTTCAAAGGAGGTAATTTATATAAAGAAATTAGCAATTCGGTTGGGATTGGATTCATTAGAACACATTACACCCATTTATGGAAGTAGACTTATAGACAAATATTTTGATGGGAAATGGAAAGTGCATTCTATACTTTATAGGATGGATCAATTTAAGGATTACAGAAATAGGTTACTTTCTCAGAATTTCATCATATTTGGCAATCCAGATCAATGTGGGTCTCCTATTTAGCAAAATACCAAGATCCAAGATCCGAGGTTACGAGGGTTACTTATGTAAAGTACCTTTAAGTAAGTAACTCTGCAGGTCACTAAACTTATTATAAAATCACCAGAAGTCTTGTTTGATTGGGTTATAAAATCTGCAGCACATATTTTTCATGAAAATATTCTTCTTTAAAAAGGCTCTGAATCTCCAGGATTCGGGGCCTTTTTCCGCTTTCAGATATTTCCTGCGCCAGGTCTCCTCCCTTTAAGCAAATCAGTCCGCAAAGGACTTGCTCATCTGTACCGGGTGTCATAAAGGCTTTTTTCACTTCGCTGCTGTTGCGGATGAGTTTGTGGGTCCACAGCACTAAATCTTTTAGCGGAGCCACCGCCCGGCTCACCACAGCATCAAACTTGCGGTTGCGCAAATCTTCCGCCCGGCTGTGCAGCGTATGCAGGTTGTCTATTCCGGTAGCTTCTGATACTGCATCTATTACTGATAGTTTTTTCCGGATACTGTCTACAGCCAAAAATTCTACCTCGGGATACATAATGGCAAGTGGTACCGAAGGGAATCCCCCACCAGCTCCAATATCCATGATCTGCATGCCTGCTTTGAATTCGAAAATGGCAGCCAATGCCAGAGAATGTAACACATGCTTCAGGTAAAGGCTTTCAATATCTTTACGGCTAATCACATTGATTTTAGCATTCCAGTCCGTATAGAGCGCTTCCAATGCGGTAAACTGCTCAAGTTGTTTCGGCTCCAGCCCGGAAAAATATTTTTCTATCAGCGATACACCTATTTCCATGTAGTAGAAGGTTTTTTAACCAGTGCCAGCGAAAAAATAATATAATAAAACCATTGCCAGAGATCAAGCAACCAAAAAACAGGGAACAGATCTTTTTCATCAAAGCGATTCAATGTTTTATAAAAAACAATCCCCTGAACGATCAAACGAATTGCATAAACTACCAGCGCCCACTCCCAGTGAAAAAAAATGGCGGCTACGATCAGCGTAGGATAAAATAAGAAATGACTGATAGAAAATAAAGCCAATAAGAATTTGTGGAGTGGCTTATAAAATTTTGCCGTAGAATAATGTCTTGCTTTTTGTTTCCACCAGGCGGCAAAAGATGACGGAGGCACGCTAATGGTAAAAGCATCTTTATCCAGCATTACCGCCGTATTATGTTTGGTGGCCACTTTATTGATAAAAAGATCATCATCACCTCCCGGAATATGATTCAGACTGCTGAAACCTTTTACCCGGTAAAATACCGCTTTGCGGTAACTCAGGTTTCGCCCTACCCCCATATAAGGGATGCCTGCCAGCGCATAACTCATATACTGCAAAGCAGTAAGATAGGTTTCCCAGCGTACCAGTTTGTTGAGCAAGCCAGGCTTTTTATCGTAAGCGCCATAGCCAAGCACCACTTCTGTTTCAGGGTGGTAAGCCTCCTGCATTTTTTCGATCCAGGAGGGCGAAGCGGGTCTGCAATCGGCATCTGTCAGGAGCATTACTTCGTATTTGCTCGATTTAATCCCTACACTCAATGGCCATTTCTTCCCCGGAATGTGTTTGGCCTCCTGCGTCAAGGTGATGGGCTTTAACTGCTTAAATATTTTTTGTAGCTCTTCCAAAAAATATTTTGTGTCATCAAAGGAGTTGTCATTTACTACAATTACTTCGTGCGTAGTAGAGTATTCCTGCGTAAGAATTGCCGGTAAATGATTTTCAAGGTTTTGCGCTTCATCACGGGTGCAAACAATTACCGATACGGCATAGGTCTGCGATCCGGTTTTATCTTTGGATTTATAGCTTGCCACCCTTGTAAAAAAGTAGAGGTAGTAAAATAGCTGAATCATTAAAACCAGCACGAGCAGGATAAAAACCAATAATGGCCAATTTTGCAAAATTTGTACCCAGTCCATTCAATAGGTTTGGTTTAAATCTTTAGTTTTAAGAATCGGCAAAAATAAGGATTCACAACTCCTTTTTTACATGCAAATGCATAATCCACAGGAATGGTGGATAAATTAGAATAACTCAGGCAAACAAAACGAAATATAAACAACAACGGAATACTTACAAAAATGATCCTTACATTTCAAAATTATTATGCTCCGGTATCAATTTTCTCAGGGCAATTGAATAGAGGGGCAGTATGATTTTTCTTACATTTTTTTAAAAAAGTATCAATGAAAAGCATAAAGGGCGGTATTTTTTTGGCAGGTTTTATGGGTTTTTGTGGGGTGGTAGCTATGGCTCAAAAACCAGACAGCATGAAGAAAGTAGCCAAAATGGATACGATGGTTTACACCCATTTTAATGATCTGCCCCTGAAGCCGGAGCGGGAAATAAACTTTAAAACCAATGAAGGAACCTGGATGAGTCTCGATGTGAGCCCGGATGGAAAAATGATTGCCTTCGATCTGATGGGGGATATTTATACCATGCCTGTTACAGGGGGCAAAGCTACCGCGGTTACCAAGGGCCTTGCCTGGGAAACACACCCGAGGTTTAGCCCCGATGGGAAAAAGATTTTATTTACCAGCGACCGAAGCGGCAGCGATAATCTGTGGATCATTGATTTCGAAAAACAAGACACCATACAATTGACCAAAGATAAATCGGAAGAATTTCCGGCTGCAGTTTGGTCGCCGGACGGGGAATATGTGATTGCCAGCAAAGGCAGACGCAACCCTAAACTTTGGATGTACCATAAAGATGGCGGTGGGGGCATTCAATTGATTGATGAACCATCCGGTTTAAAGACGATTGATCCTTTTGTAGCACCAGATGGTAACACTATTTATTTTAGTCAAAGATTTGGTTCATGGAACTACAATGCCTTATTGCCACAGTATCAGATAGGCATTTATGATCGGGAAAAGGGGCGTGTGAGTACCATTACCACCCGGTATGGCTCGGCTTTTACACCAACCCTTAGCGGGGATGGAAAATGGCTGGTTTATGGCAGCCGCTACGAAGAAAAAACAGGATTGGTGTTGCGCAACCTCAAAACCGGGGACGAAAAATGGCTGGCCTATCCTGTGCAGCGCGATGAGCAGGAAAGTATTGCACCTCAGGGGGTTTTGCCCGGAATGGCTTTTTCACCCGACAGTAAGTATTTATTTGCCAGCTATGGCGGAAAAATCTGGAGATTACCCATTGCCGACGGTGTTCCTCAGGAAGTTGCATTTGAAGTAGATGCCCGGCTGGAAATGGGACCCCGTCTGTATTTTAGCTATGGCATTAAAGATACAAGCCATAATATGGCCAATCAAATAAGGGATGCAGTCCCTAACCCTGATGGCAGTAAACTGGCATTTACCGTATTGAACAGACTCTATACCATGGATTACCCGAATGGCAAACCACAGCGGGTAACCAACCTCGATTTTATTGAAGCCATGCCTGCCTGGAGCCCCGATGGTACGCAACTCGCCTTTATTACCTGGAATGAAAAAGAAGGGGGCAATTTATACAAAACTACCCTGGGCAATAAGCCAGTGTTGACTAAATTGACCTCCGAAGCGGCTCTTTACATGCAGCCTGCCTGGAGTTACAATAACCGGATAGCGTTTTTTAAGGGGCCTGCCCGCTTGTTTCGGGATGCGGAAGATCCCTTTTATAGCGGCTCCGAGGCCGATCTGGTTTGGGTGGCTGCCACAGGTGGCTCCATCAACCGGATTGATGCGGCTTATAACAGAGGAAACCTGCATTTTACAACAGATACCACAAGGATTTATCTTAATGCAGAAGGTGGTTCGCTCATCAGCATTCGCTGGGATGGAACCGATTCCAAAACCCATGCAAAAATATCCGGGATCACCACTTATGGTACAAACTCCGATGCGATGGATGGACATGGTGTGGCACATCAGGTAAGTTATGTAATGGGACAGGCACGTATGGCAGCCGATCCGCTAAATTATTGCATGTTGCCCGAAGGGAATTCTGCCAGCGAACCACAAAACACCCCGTCCGAAGCGGCAGTTATTCTGATGGCACCTACCGGCGATCAGGCCATTGCTCAAATCAACAACAATGTGTATATCGTTACCATTCCTAAAGCAGGGAAAGTGCCCACTATCTCAGTAGCCGACCCAGGTTCGTCTAATTTTCCTTCAAGACAATTAACAGAGATAGGAGGAGAGTTCCCAGCATGGGAGGCTAATGGAAAGAAAATCCATTGGAGCCTTGGGAATGGCCATTGGGTATACGATACCGAAAGGGCAAAGGCACTGGAAGATTCCGTAAAAGGTTCTAAAAAGCTAGAGGCGAAACAAGCAGCAGACAGCATAAAAGCACTGATAGCCAAGGGGCCTGAGGCTAAGAAGCTGGCAGATAGTCTGGCTAAAAAGGCTACGGATTCATTAACAGCATTATTGATAAAAGATACTGCAAGGGCGCGACTTGATAGTCTGGATAAAGTGGCCAAAACAAAAGCAGAAACATATCAGCCGGATGAAGTGCAGGTAGCGGTTTACTATCAAAAGGATATACCAAAAGGCCGTATGGTTTTGCGAAATGCACGGCTCGTAACCATGAAAGGGGAAGAGGTAATTGAGCGGGGAGATATTTTTATAGAAAACAACCGCATAAAAGCAGTTGGGGCGGCAGGTACTTTAACCATTCCGGCTGGTACCAAAGAAATAGACTGCTCCGGCAAAACCATTACCCCTGGGTTTGTAGATACCCATGCCCACATGTGGCCTTACTGGGGATTGCACAAAAATGTGGTATGGCATTATGCCGCCAACCTTGCCTATGGTGTTACCACTACCCGCGATCCACAAACAGGTTCCACTGATGTATTGACTTACAGCGATATGGTAGAGGCGGGCACTATTCCCGGCCCCCGGATTTACAGCACCGGACCTGGCGTAGGCTTTTGGTCCTATAACCTGAAAGATCTGGAACAAACCAAAAATATATTGAAGCAGTATAGCAAGTACTATCATACGCAGTATATTAAAATGTACCTGGTAGGTAACAGGCAACAAAGACAATGGGTTATTATGGCGGCTAAAGAGCAGGAAATCATGCCTACTACCGAAGGTGGACTGGATTATAAATTAAACATGACCCAATTACTTGATGGATACCCCGGGCATGAACATGCCATTCCAATTTATCCTCTTTATAATGATGTGATCCATACCATCAGTACCAGCAAAATGGCGGTAACACCCACTTTATTGGTAGCTTATGGGGGACCTTGGGCAGAAAACTATTTTTATACCAATGAAAGTCCTTTGAAGGATCCGAAACTCAACCGGTTTATGCCTTATGAAGAATTGTCATCCAAAGCACGCCGACGGGCAGGCAGCCTTGGCGGTTGGTTTACCTACGAAGATCATGTGTTTCCAAAGCATGCCGAAACCATCAAAAAACTGGTGGAAGCTGGTGGATTGAGTGGGGTAGGAAGCCACGGACAATTGCAGGGCCTGGGATACCATTGGGAATTGTGGGCTATGGCTAGTGGGGGAATCAAAAATCTTGATGCATTGAAAACGGCTACTATTTTAGGTGCCACAGCATTGGGACTAGATAAAGACCTCGGTAGTATAGAAGCTGGAAAGCTTGCTGACCTCGTTATTACCAATGCAAATCCTTTAGAAAACATCCGTAATACGAATACCATTAAATATGTGGTGAAAAATGGAAGATTGTATGATGGTAATACGCTTGATGAGATATATCCGTCTGTAAAAAAGATGGATGTCAGTGGCTGGACCAAAGAGAACCCAACGAAAAAATAACGTTTTGTTGCTTTAGATTTACCCGAATTTTAATAACTCGGTTAGTGGCTATTGGTATCTTTAATTCCTAAAACAGCAACATGAAAATCAATGTAATTTTTGGAATGATAGCCATTTTTGGTATCCATACCGCTATGGCTCAGTCAGAAAGTAAGATCGCCTCCTTGAAAGTAGATGCATTGGAAGCCAAAGCAGTGTTTATGGAAAAAGATGCGAGGATATCCTCCTTTTTTGAAAATTCAGCCGGGTACGTCATTTTCCCCAATGTAGGTAAAGGCGGACTTGGCGTAGGAGGGGCAGCAGGCACTGGTATTGTATATGCCAATGGGGAAGAAATTGGGGTGGCAAAAATGAAGCAATTGACCATTGGTTTTCAGGCTGGGGGACAAGCCTACAGGGAAGTAATCTTTTTTGAAAGCGAAGAAGACCTTGATCGTTTCAAGGAAAACAACTTTGAATTTACAGCACAGGTTTCGGCGGTTGCTTTGGATAAAGGTATTTCGGCAGATGCTATGTATCAGGAGGGTGTAGCCGTTTTTACCTTATCAAAAAAAGGATTGATGTATGAGGCATCGGTTGGTGGGCAAAAATTTGATTATACCTCTTTTTGATTTTAGATACAGACGTTAAACAAAAAACCGGGCCTATTTGTCCGGTTTTTTGTTTCATGTATTCATTTCAGTGCGCCACCTAATGGTAGTTTTTTTTAATTGTCACACCCTTCCCGC
>JBBQXO010000204.1:0-7504 GCA_038209595.1 Chitinophagales bacterium | reverse complement strand
ATAAAAAATCCCCGGAAGCATATTGCAACCGGGGATCTGTATTTTTATTAGAACGGTTTATTTGTAAGCAGGCATAAGTGTTTTAGCCATATCAACCATTTTCTTAATACTTTCATCATTCAAAACACCCTTCTTAAATTCTGTCAGGATATCTGCATGCTTCAATTCCATTTCATGTAGGAAATGCTCTTCAAAAGCTTTTACATTTTTAACCGATACCTCACGGAGTAAACCTTGTGTACCAAGATAGATGATAGCAACTTGCTTTTCAACGCTTACAGGAGCATACTGTGGCTGCTTTAGAATCTCTACGTTACGAGCTCCTTTGTCGAGTACCACTTTAGTAGCAGCATCAAGGTCACCACCAAACTTAGAGAAGGCTTCCATTTCGCGGTAGAGTGCCTGATCGAGTTTCAGGGTACCCGCTACTTTCTTCATGGATTTGATCTGAGCGTTACCACCCACACGACTTACAGAGATACCTACGTTAATAGCCGGGCGGATACCCGCATTAAACAGGTTACCTTCCAAAAAGATCTGTCCGTCGGTAATGGAGATTACATTGGTAGGAATATAAGCAGATACGTCACCTGCCTGTGTTTCAATAATTGGAAGGGCTGTTAAAGAACCACCCCCTTTTACCAAATGGCGGATGGATTCCGGAAGATCGTTCATTTTCTGAGCGATTTCATCCTTGGCAATTACTTTGGCTGCACGTTCGAGCAAACGGCTGTGGAGATAGAATACGTCTCCGGGGTATGCTTCACGACCGGGAGGACGACGGAGCAACAAGGATACTTCGCGATAAGCTACGGCCTGCTTGCTCAGGTCATCGTAAATAATCAGGGCGGCATTGCCGGTATCCCGCAGGAACTCGCCAATGGCAGCACCAGCAAAAGGAGCGTAGAACTGCTGAGGAGCAGGGTCACTTGCACTTGCAGCAACAATTACGGTATAAGCCATGGCATTGTTTTCTTCCAGCGTTTTCATTACACCTGCAATGGTGCTCGCTTTCTGCCCAATGGCTACATAAATACAAAATACAGGCTTGCCTGATGCGAAAAATTCTTTTTGGTTGATGATGGTATCTACCGCAATAGCCGTTTTACCGGTCTGACGGTCTCCAATGATCAATTCGCGCTGACCACGACCAATAGGAATCATCGCATCAATGGCTTTGATTCCTGTCTGTAGAGGTTCCTTTACCGGCTCCCGGAAAATTACACCCGGAGCCTTGCGTTCCAGCGGCATTTCGTACAAATCGCCACTAATCGGTCCTTTGCCATCTATGGGTTCGCCAAGCATATTGATTACCCGGCCAAGAAGACCCTTACCTACATTGATAGAGGCAATTTTACCGGTACGTTTGGCTTTGTCTCCTTCTTTAATTTCGGAGCTTTCCCCCATCATTACCACACCCACATTGTCCTCTTCAAGGTTCAGGGCAATGGCACGTACACCATTTTCAAATTCTACCAGCTCCCCGCTCTGTACATTGTTAAGACCGTAAATACGGGCAATACCATCACCCACCTGCAACACGGTGCCGACTTCCTGCAAACTTGCAGCAGAATCGACATTGCTTAATTGTTGGCGTAAAATGGCCGAAATTTCATCAGGCTTAATGTCCACCATAGATGTATCTGTTGATTTGATTGAATTGTTTATCTGAAAAAAAGGCAGTTTATTCCATAACCTGCCCCGATTTCAGGCTGCAAAAGTAAGGGTGATGACCCGAGTTATCAAATGGATTTTTCAGGGACTCTGATTCTGCCTCAAAAATAGTCCGTATTACTTATTATTCAACCTTTTTTTGTGGAAAATGGGGGGAAAGTTGTCTATTTGGGCGATGTGTAAAATGACTGTTTTTCTTTCTTATTCTTTGGTAACAATACTTGCTTTTGGTTGGAGTTGCCGGTCAGATAGTTCAACAGGTGAAAAAACAATACCTGATTCTGAAAGAACAGTATTAATTGCAGATGGCCCTGAAAGACCAGATGCTTCCGATTTATCTGCAAGGATACAAGAGGCGCTTTTGTTTAGCAGGCAACATGGCCTTAATAGTCAAATAGCTGTTTTGGTTGATTTCGGTCTTCATAGCGGCAGGTACCGGTGTTTTGTGGTAAAGCTACCCGAAGGGCGTGTTGTGGAACAGGGTTTGATAGCACATGGTAGTGGAAAAAATGGATTGGAAGCGGGGGAGCGTCAGTATTCCAATCTGCCTGATAGTTATCTCTCTTCTTTGGGTATATACAAAACCGGAGGTTCCTATATGGGGAGTTTCGGGTTGGCCTATAAGTTACATGGACTTGAAGCCAGCAATAGTAAAGCGTATGAAAGGTTTATTGTATTGCATGGGTTTCCTTGTGTAACAGATAGCGAGGAGGGTGGCATACTGTGTCAAAGCCTTGGTTGCCCTGCGGTTTCTCCTGCTTTTATGAAAATCCTTCACAAAATAATTGGGCATTCCTCCTTGCCAGTATTATTATGGATTTATGATAGTCAATATGAGTATTATATAAAATAAAACATCAACAAGGCTCCGATGTATAAAAGTAAACTTACCCAAAAAGGGATTTTTGGTTTCGCAACCAATTGGTAAGGTATCAGGATGGCTCCTAAAATAATCAGCCACCATCCCTGACTAGTAAGTCTTTGGGCCTTTAGTTTGTAAGAAGGGTAATCCACAAGCCATGAATTGTCTGCTTTTTGAAGCAGCAGGGCTTTGTAAAAGTCCTTTCTGCCCACCCCGTCTTTCCATTTCATGGCTTCCTCAGCTGGTAAGTAAGCTATCAGTTTTTCCCCTTTTTGCAGCGCAAAAAGTTGGTTGGTATCTGAGGCGGCAAAAGTGGCCGGATCAAGTGCTATTACCTTTGCATCCGTAAGGGGTAATAATATGGAGTTTTTTAACTTGGGCGTACGGTATGGAGAAGCCTGCAGCTCTATAGAAATGGGTTTCAGGTCCTTTTCGCCGGCAATATCTGAAACGACAATGATTAAAAGACCTACCAGCATCAGCATACCAATCCCTATCAACCCAAATTTTGAGGTGACACCCTTAAGCTCCATTCCTTCGCCATACATACCGCCTGGCCGTCTTGGCCTGGTAAATCGATAGCCAGAATTGCTTTCATGCTTCATCATGATGCTGCAAGTAACACAAAAGCGGAATATCCTGAGTGAGAAATTCCGCTTTTGTAGGTAAATAGCAATAAAATTACATTTGTTTGAATACCCGTTTGGCTACCTGAAGTCCTTCTGTTTGAAACAACAAGGTATCGGTTTGGTAGTTAGCCTGAATTAATATTCAAAAATAGGGGCAATGTACCTGCTTTTAATAGTATTTTTTGCATATTCAACCCTTCCCCTCCCCTTTCCGTATAATCATTTAAAATAACCACCTGCTAAAATAATCTTATGCAAAATATGGATCAATTAATGCTGATTCGTGGGAATCACCTTTTCTCACACTTCAATGAAGGTGAATTTGAATCGATGAATATTGCGCCTCGTTTTAAGGAAACGCCTAAAAATGAATATATCTATTTCGAAGCCAAATATCATAACGCCCTTTATTTTTTAAAGGAAGGCTATGTTAAAATTGGGTATTTCGATAAGGATGGGGTCGAAGTAATCAAAGAAATTATTGGACCAGGAGATATTTTTGGTCAATTTACTTTACTAATAAATAATATGGAAGGAGAGTTTGCGCAGGCATTTAAAGGAAAAGTGAGTTTATGCGTGTTTCGGGTAGAAGAGTTTGACAGGCTATTACAAAAATATCCAAATATATCACTTCGATTTACCCGTCAACTAGGGCAAAAACTGGTGCGTTTAGAAAACAGAATGATCAACCTACTGCATAAATCGGTACCTGAGCGTTTAATTTATTTTTTTATCTGTCTTTCGAAGCAATTTCCTCATTACCTCCATGATAATCAATTTTCCATGCCCAATATTTTTACCCACGATGATATTGCCAAAATGATTGGTAGCAGCCGGCAAACGATTACTACTTTTATCAATCAGTTAGAAGCATCGGGTTTGGTTAGATTTTCACGTACCCGATTCGATTTGTGGGATGTAAAAGAACTGCAAAACAAAATGGATGTCAGGAAAATGACCGTTTAGCCCTTCCAATAAGGTTAGCTTTACGTAAAAGTATTATCAGTTTGCCTTTCTTATTTCTTATTCGATTTAATTTTAATCATTTTACATGAATCCTCTTAAAAAGACATTTCTGATGGTATTCTTTTCTTTAATAGGTATGGCTGTCATGGCACAGGTAGCTGTTACAGCAAATCAGGCATCTCCCTTGCCCATTGGTTCTCCATTGCCAAAGGTTAACCTTCAAAATATGGAGGAAAAAACAGTTGCTTCTACTGATGCAATTAAGGGACCTGCTGTATTGGTAGTTTACCGCGGTGGATGGTGTCCTTATTGCAACAAGCAATTAAGTGGATTAGGCAAAATTGAAGAAGATATCCTGGCGCTAGGCTATAAAATTATTGCCATCAGTCCTGATGCACCCGCACAACTAAAGGAAACCCTCGATAAGCAAAAGTTATCTTATACCTTGTTGTCGGATAGCAAAGCAGAACTCATAAAAGCCATGGGACTTGCTTTTGCAGCGCCTGAAAAATATGGTAGTATGTTGCTGAAAGCTTCCGGCGGCGGAAATACAGGAGCAGTTTTACCCGTTCCTGCAGTGTATGTTTTAGATAAAAACCAGAAAGTAACCTACGTTTATACCGATCCAGATTATTCCAAACGATTGGATGAGCAGGAGCTCCTGAAAGTATTGAAAGGGCAGCAGGGGAAATAGGACGTGAAATTAGAGGCGCAGTTTTTCAAATAAAATTTTGTTCATTATTTAAAAATTTAGAATAATTTCCTCTTTCTTTATCCGCCGTTTTAACGTTGACATTAAATTTTCATAAAGGGTAAATTTGGTTACATATTGAAAGTATGGTTAAAAATAACAGCTGATTTCTTTGGGAATCGGCTGTTTTAGTTTGTACTTAAATTTAATTATTTCTTATCCATAATTTTGAAAGGAATTCTCTTAACCTTTATTACGATTTATAAACAAGGACTATAGCCTAGCAACCCTTCTCCTTGGGAGAAGGGATAGAGATGAGGAGACCCTCTTCCTCTTTATAATCAAAGCCGACTTTTCTCCTTTGGAGAAGGGAAAGGGGATGAGGGAAGCACCCTTCACCTTTGGAGAAGGGTTAGGGATGAGGGTGCGTGTGTCTGCGGGAGTGTTTTCTTTTTTTGAATTTACCGGGTAAATAATTCTTGCTATAATTACAACTGAAATTTAGTTGTAATTATCTCGAACGATAATATTATGCTGATATATTGTAGGAGCGGCTGGCGAATGAGCCATAATGGCCAATTAGCATCAGGATAATCAAATATATAAAAGCCCATTGTAAGTACTGGATAAAGTATATTCAATCCTTTCACTGCTATCTGTGGAATAGTTTATGGTAAAGCATATAACAGCTTATTTCAGGATAGCTGATATGTTCAAAAGTTAAAGAATCAAATCGAAGTGGAATCAGGTATGCAAACAATTTAAACCTTGCGGTAAATTGATAACCTTCCAAAGGCTTATTTTTCAAAGCGACGGATCATGTTGCTGCAAATACAAAAGAAACTTTAGGATAGTGCTCAAGCAAGAATGGAATTGCCAATGCACTTGTTGCCAAAATATTACCATATCCCCTTTATTAAAAATTTTGGAATATTTATAGTCGGTCTTTCGGTCTTTTTTGCAGTAGATTTAATTGTAAATACACGACCAACATGATACTCTGCTCATATTATATATGATGTAAAGTTACTGGGGAAAAAGATTTAAAGATAAGCGAAAATTTATGAGCACTACCATCTCTACAGGGTTCACGTTTGATAAACCGTAATGGATAGCCATTGTAATCAAAGGTCACTGCCTCAAAAATGAAGGCCATTCCTCCAGCAAGCCATTTGGGAGTGTGAATTGCTGGCAAGTAACGAGTAATATTTGGGTTGTTGCCTCGTTGCATGGCGAATTAACTCATGATATCGTTTGCCTTGGCTTTTGTGGTTACCATTTTTCTAAAAGGAACGCTCTTAAAGAAATATGTTTAACTCCATCTACGCTGTTCCTCGAATTTCCATATAGTGAAACCACCATCTTGGGGTATTGGTCTGTAAGGGATAGCAATGGGCTGAATTCACGATCAGCGGTTTTTTCATTATCAATTTGCATGCAGGCCTGAATATAAAGCCGCTCCCCGTTTTTTTGACCTATAAAATCAATTTCTTTATCGGCAACTTCGCCTGCCAAAACTTTAAACCCATGATAATCAAGGTGGTTGAAAACAGCATTTTCCGTAAGTTTTCCCAGGTCTGCAGACCTGTAACCCGTTATGCTATTGCGCAGCCCCGTATCTTCAAAATAGTATTTGGCACCTGTTTCAAAAATTCTTTTCCCTTTAATATCATACCTGCCAACCTCCTTTATAAGGAATGCATTTACAAGGTGATGGATGAATGTGATGACAAGATTGTGTGCCATATTCACTTTTTGGGATTTCAGATAATCACTTATCTTTTTAGCGGAAAATAAACTGCCTGTTGTATCTGCCAGGTAATGTATTAGCTGCTCCAGAAAACGGGTGCTTCGGATATGGTGTCTTGCTACTACATCCCGAAAAACCACCGAATTGTAAATATTTTTCAAGTATTCGAATACGAGCTCATCATTAAGCTCGAGGTTGTGCAAGTATGGCATGCTACCATATTTAAGGTATTGTAGCAGGCTTTGTTCTTCCTCCTTCAACGCATGAAAAAGTAGAAACTCCGGATAGGAGAGGCTATGGACGTTTATCTCTATGGTTCTTCCGGCAATCAGGGTTGCTAATTCGCCCGAAAGTAATTCAGCATTGCTTCCGGTAATGTACACATCATTTTCAAGGTTAAGTAATATGGAACGTACCACTTTTTCGAAACCGGTTACTTCCTGAATCTCATCTATGAAAATGTAATTGAAGCGCCCCTCCCGCAACCGATCTTTAATATACTGATATAGCTTTTCCCCATCCTGTAGAGCGGAAAAAGCCATATCCTCCATATTGATAAAAATGATATTGGGTTCGGGTTCTCTTTGCCTTAAAACTTCCATCAATTGAAAAAGCAAATAGCTTTTACCTACCCGCCTTTGCCCGGTAAAAACCTTAGCAAGCGGTTTTTGCAGGTAAGGAAGCACTTTTTCCGTATAGAATTTCCTCTCAATAATTGTTTTAACCGGCGTATCCTTTCTGGAATTACTTTTTGCATTTGGGTACCCTTCTCCTGTGACCCTTCTCCTGTGGGAGAAGGGAAGGGCCTGCCTGACGGCAGTCAGGGATGAGGGAATGTTTTCTACTTTTGAATTTATGGGTTGAAAGAATGTTATCCTATATTTGCAACTGAAATATAGTCGCAAATTTCCTACAGGATGATATTTTAAACG
>JBBQXO010000203.1:0-7528 GCA_038209595.1 Chitinophagales bacterium | reverse complement strand
TATTATGTATATTATTCAGGCTTCCTAAACTTACTGGGTAAATTTAATCTCAGCTCTATCCAGAACTATTACTTAAACTGCTATTTAAATTTTTATAAAGATTTTCATTCATTTTTATAAAAATCAAAATCATGTTTAGTTTTTATATCTGTGACAGAAATGCCTGTGTGCTTCAATGGTTTTACTAAAGCTGATATCACCCATTTTTCTTTTGCTATACATTTGGCAAGCACCTATCAGGTTGCTTTCAGTTCCTTCATTTTCTTGAACCCGATTCGCCCAACCATAATCGAAATTAACAACATGACCGGTACAACCACCATCCAGTGTGGACAAGAAAAAATGGCACAAACCATCAGACCCAGCGCTAATCCGCTTATCCAGAAGAGAATGTTGTGAGGCTTTAGCATAACTTGTAAATTATATAATAAATAGTACTATTAAAAAAGTAAAATGACGATTAAGTCAATTATTCAATGTGGGATGTAAGGATGTTTAATTAAACTTTTAAAATTAACGATCCATGTAAAACGTGCAACAAAAATTTAAGTTTGCAAAATCCCGTTATTCTTATAATTTTTAATTAAAAAAGAATAATCTTTTTCAATAATTCCATTTTTTTTAAAAACTGTTTGTTTTAAATAACCGCTGACAATTTTTGGAAGATGTGTTAAGTACTTTTCTTTTTATGCTGTTATCGGCTTTTATTTCGGCTTTGTAGTGCTTGTCTGTACTTTTTTGTATGTTTGCCCATATTATTTTAAGATGGGCGAATTCCATAAAAAGCGCAAGTCGATATAACCGTAATCTGCTTTAAAAAAATTATTTATGAACGTGCGATTTAATACTTGATAAAACCTGTTCGATACCATTTAATTGTTCCTTAATGAGAGGTTTACAGCTTTCAGGAATTAAAGAGTCATTCAAAACTAATTTGTATTCCTTTACAGCAGCTTCCTCTCCTGTTATACAAGCATTTATAATGGCATCAACGTCACCACCTGTAAAAGCTGATTTGACATCTATCCAAACACGATGCATTGAACCTTTAATATCACCACCATTATCTTCCACCTCGCCATTTAGCTGATGTACGACTTCCCGTAATTGCGATGCGTAAACCGAGCGGTCATGTGCATAAAGCAGGAATGAACTTTTAATTGCAGCATCCTTCAAATTTTTGGCTGCGTTTTCATAACCTTCTTTACCATCTTCAGCGATAGTAATAAGATCATTTAATTTTTCGGCTGTATTTTGAATACTACTTTCCATTTTTTTATTTTTAAAGTTTTAAATATTATGTGACTGTTTATAGGACTATTTTAGAAGTATCTAATCTTATTTACTTTTTTTTCTTTGCTTCCGGAACACAATCAGGTACTTTTTTACCCTCTTTAATTTTCGTACCAAGCTTTTTATAGCCCTTCCAGCATGGGTCATCTTTTGTTTTAGCACTTTTTGTTTTCGTTGTCATAATTGATTATATTTATTTAAAGAAAAGTATGATGTATAAAAGTGGCAGTAATCGCAAATTATTATAGATTACTAACAGGCTTTAATTATTATCTTCAAACATCTGCTCGTCCGCAGGTTTTATATGAATATTTTTGGTTATTTCATTTGTAGGTTTCAAATCACTGTTTTTCTTATCCTCATTATACAAATCTACTTTTTTCACTGTAGAATTTATTTCAGTCCGCTTGTCCGAATGCTCTTTCTTATTTAAACCAACTTTATCTTGTGGTTGAATATTTTTATCCATTTTTTTGATTTTAAATATGAAATAATTAAAGAAAAAAATTATATATGTAGTCTTGAGAGCATTTCTATCTAAAGAAATTTATCTAAGTTTTATTACGAACTCTAATAAACAATTCAAAGACTATAGCGTAAAATTGAGAAGTATATGGAAAGGAATATTACATATTTGTAGAAATTAGTTACAATATTCACATACTGTTGGGGAGAGTAATGCTAAATTGAGATTGTTGCTCCACATTATTATAAGATTGTTAGCACCTTGTCCGTCATTAACGTATAATTTAATACCTTTTTAATTTTAATTGAGATAACGTTTAATTTTTCGCCTCTAGCGTGCAAAATTATATGTTGCTTCCATTTTGGTGCATTGGATATTTTCTTTTAATAACGTTTTCAATTTACTATATTATGAAAAAGGGTTGGATCGCTCAGTTGAATTTTATACAAAAGTTTTAAAGCTAGTGGAAATCAACAACAGAGTTAAAGCACCTTGTATACGGTGGATCTCTTTAGAGGGAAATATGGAACCTCTCATTGTTTACATGGCAAAATAGAATATCATTATTGATACAGCATCGCATTTTGCATTTGCTACTCAATATTTTGATAAGTTTATTAAGCATTTGAACGAAAAAAATATAATTATTTAGATGCTAACGATAAGCCACATACATACAATATACGCGCTGATGGAATAAAACAGCTTTATTTTAAAGGCCCGGATGGCTATTGTGAAGTAAATAGTATTGGGCAGAAATGATAGTTGTACTTTGGGTGCAGCTAACATTTAGTCCTATACCCTGCAAGCCCCCCAAAAAAGTCCCTTAATATAAAACGCAAAGGCTCCAAGCCAATCGGGTAGTGGCTTTTGGCTATGCGCTGTTCAGCGACACCGGTCCTTTAGGTAGTTTTGTAGCATGTATAGAGAGCCCCGAGGTTGATTTCAATAGGTTTTTGTGCAACCAACAGGTGTACCGTATCGGTTGGCAATACCCTTTGCACATAAGTGCCCTTACCACAATTGAAGGGGATTATGGAAATTCCGGTGATATTGACCCCTTATTCTGAGATGTTGAAAGCTTAATTTTGAGTGAGCTTTTCAGCAAAACAGTTTTTATTACCATTTTGGAGACAACTTTTTTTTGAAGATCTGTCACCAAAAGCATTTTAAAATTCAATTTGGCACTAACCTATTTTGGCTCCAATGTAGTATAGGTTGCCTGATTAGTCCTCCTTTAACCTGAAATTTGACAACAAAGCATGACAAAATGCTGGCTTTTGACCACATAATAGAAATATTTTGAAAATATCATAGTTTCTTACTATTTTTATCTAAGGAAAAAGACAAATACTTTAATAGATCAGCGCTAAGTTTAAGCGGGTAATAAAGCATATTTAAAAATTAAAAGCGAAATTAAAAAAAATGAAAAACATGCGGCTTACTTACAAGGTTAGAACAAAAAGCGAAACAAAACAGGGTATTAGTTTCGACTAAAAAAAGTTAGGCGTCATTGTACACAACCACTATCAAAAGAAGTTAAAACATAAAAACAAAAAATTATGAACAAGTTTTACTATCTTTTTATTACCCTTTTATTTATTACCAGAGCAAATGCCCAAGTAGGTATTGGCACCGCCATGCCTGCTGCATCAGCGGCATTAGATATAACCTCTACGACAAAAGGTTTTTTACTGCCCCGGATGACAGCGGCACAGCGTACAGACATCCCTTCACCTGCAGAAGGGTTGCTTGTATATCAAACTGATCGTTCAAGAGGATATTATTATTTTATACGTGGTGCATGGACAAGTTTAAGGGATGAAAAAACCTATACCAGCCTCAACATTGGCTTTCAGCAATGGATGGATAAAAACCTGGATGTTACCACCTATTCTAATGGAGACCCTATACCTTATGTAACCAACCCGACAGCATGGGCTGCCTTGACAACAGGCGCCTGGTGCTATTATAATAACGACCCATCCAATAACTGCATTTATGGCAAACTTTACAACTGGTATGCCGTGAATGATCCGAGAGGTTTGGCGCCAGTTGGCTGGCATGTACCAACGGATACAGAATTCGCAACATTAATAACCGTATTGGGTGGATTATCTGTTGCCGGCGGAAAAATGAAAGTTACCGGAACGGCAACATGGTTGTCGCCAAACACGGGTGCCACCAATACCAGCGGCTGGGCAGGTCTTGCGGGTGGCCTCCGTAACTGGAGTGGTCCATTCATTGACGTTGGCTACATCAGTTTCTGGTGGAGTTCTACACAGGGCAGCGCAGATCTCGCCTGGGCCCGTTTCCTGAACTACAACCACGACAATGCGAGCGGAGGTAACTTTACTAAGGCAAGCGGTTTTTATGTGCGTTGCGTCAGGGATTGACAATTTTGACATTCCCTATGACTATTCACTTTAATTACTGGCTGACAGGGTCAGGTTGGGCTGAATTTTTTCTTACAAGCGACAAACAAATCGTTAGGTTTGAACTATCCTATTTAAGCGACCCTTTAACTGACTTATTCGAGGGGCTTTGCAGATTAATAAATAGCGATTCAGTCATTAAAAAGATAGCTTTTTTTGATGAGCCCGGAGAACATTCCTTAGTTATTTCAAAATTTGACAAAGATGAAATCAAGATTGAAATATTTTGGAATACTGAAAAGGAGGGAATTAATGAAGTTGACAAATCACAAAACACAGGAGAGATAATGTATTCAGACACGGACACTTTAAGAAATCTCGCATTAGTAATTTGTGTAGGTATCGACAGCTTACTGGGACGACATAGTTTGAAGGATTATAAAGACAAGTGGGTTTCGTTTGACTTTCCGTTAAATAAATACAAACAATTGCAGCTACTATTAAATTGACAAAAGCGACCGCCCAAAATTTATTCGTATTGCCGACAACCCCCCCAAAAAAAGTTTCTTAAAATAAAACGCAAAAGCCCCGAACCATTCAGGTCGGGGCTTTTGGCTATGCGCTGTTCAGCGACACCGGGCCTTTAGGTAGTTTTGTAGCATTTATAGAGAGTCCCGAGGTTGATTTCAACAGGTTTTTGTGCAACTAACAGGTAGTACCGTATCGGTTTACAATACCCTTAGCAAATAGGTGTCCTTAGCCAAATTGAAGGGGATTATGGAAATTCCGGTGATATTGCCCCCTTATTCTGGGATTTTGAAAACTTAATTATAGGTGGGCTTTTCTGCAAAACAGTTTTTATTATCATTTTGGAGACATCTTTTTTTTGAAGATCTGTCACCAAAACGGTTTTAAATTTCAATTTGATACTAACTTATTTTGGCTCCAATGTAGTATAGGTTGCCTGATTAGTCCTTTTTTAACCAGAAATTTGACAACAAAGCATGGCAAAATGCTGGCTTTTGACCACATTTTAAAAAAAAAATTCTGAAAATTGCATAGTTTCCTGCTATTTTTATCAAAGGAAAAAGGCAAATGCTTTAATAGATCAGCATTAAGTTTAAGCGGGTAATAAAGCATATTTAAAAATTAAAAGCGAAAATATAAAAAAGGAAAAACATGCTGCTTACTTACAAGGTTAGAACGAAAAGCGAAACAAAACAGGGTATAAGTTTCGCCTAAAAGAAGTTGAACCAACATTGCCTTAGGACAATGAGTTGTCACTAAAAAATTTGTACCTTATAAATATTTTTTAATTTAAAAATGTTTATCATGGAAAAAAAACGGTTTCCCCATGGGCAGTGAAAGCGTTGGAGCGTACACAAGATTATTTAAACCTGGGTGAGTACAGTGCTAATACGGCACGTAATTATTTGGCAGAACTTCGCTAATTGTTTGCCTGCTATCCCGACACCAAGCCATCGCAATTAACCCGGCAAAAGACCCTTGAATACTTATTGTACTGTAGCAAAACGCTGGGCTGCTGTAAGGTAAAAACCAAGATGGCTGCTAATGCCTTTGCCTTCTTTTTACGACAAGTACTCCAGCAACCGTATTTGTTACCCAATATAATTTTTAAAGCACATAGTGCCAGGCTACCTTCGGTTTTAAGCCAAGAAGAAGTAAAAACTATTATTGATAGTATTGCCAACATAAAGCACCGTGCTGTTATGTCATTTTTGTGTAGTACCGGTATGCGGCTAAGTCAGGTAGCATGTTTATAAATAAAGGATATTGACAGTAAAGCAGAGTATATCCTATTTTATCTATCAGGAATGGATTATATGGTATTACAAATACAAAAGGGAAGATGAACACAATATAACCTTTTTAGATGAGAAGCTGAGAGCCAGGGAAGAGGCTTATTTTGCAACCCGTATCATTACCTTGTCCGACATATATACCAGCGCAAAGTACCAGAAAAGTTGAGCGGGTTTGGTACACTGACATTTACATAGGACATCTGCTCTGAAAAAACCTGTGAAGAGATCTATCAGGCATACAAACAAAGAAACGAGATTGAAATAATGTTCGATTCTTACAAAAACTTCCTAAAAGCAGACCTGTTGCACATGCAGAACCGCTATGTGCCAGAGGGATGGCTTACCGCTAACTTAATGGCCATGATTATTTATCACAAACTGTACACAAGGCTAAGAGATGCAAAAAAACTGAACAAATACGCTCCTAAAGATATCATAGTGCTAGTCAAATCAATCTATAAGTTGAAAATAAAGGATGAATGGCGAATAACCGAAATAACCAAAAATGATGAGGCAATCTACAAACTACTGACTTTATACTACCCAAATTTGCAGAGTTAGGGTTTAAATCTCCCTTGACATATAAAATGTAAAGTTTACTTTTTTTTAAATATATTAAAAAAAATTTGCTTTTTCAATTTTAGTAATTATCTTAGTGTCACTGTTTATTTAAATCTGATAGCCAGTAAAAAAATAGAACAAAATTTAATTTATTTTTCTAAGAACATATATTTTGTTTATATAATTAGCAAATTCTTTTTTGGATTTGTTTATTTCTTTCCTGTAGGTACCTTGCAGTAGCGATAGCTGTGTCTTTTTCAATAATATTTTTTTTAACTAAAATAAAATGAATTCCGTCAAGAATTGCTGGAATGTAATTTATACCCGACCTCGACATGAGAACAAGGTAGCTGAGCATTTGAGTTTTATTAAGATAGAACACTATCTGCCTACTATCCGAACCCTAAAAGTTTGGAATGGCCGAAAGAAGTATGTTACCCTTCCTCTTTTTCCTTCTTATCTCTTTGCAAAACCTGAAAATACCCAACATTATTTTGATAGCCTGCAAGTACCGGGCGTGTTACACTATCTCCACACCAGCAAGCAATTATCCACGATAAGCGATCAGCTAATCTGTAAATTAAAAGCCATCAGTAACCATCAGCAATATGATGTACAATTATCCACAGAACATTTCAGTCCAGGTACTATATTAAATATTCAGGCGGGTCCTTTTATGGGGTATCCCTGTGAAGTAGTTCAAAATAAAGGTAAGCACAAAATACTGGTTCGGATAGAATTGCTTCAAAGGAGTATTTTGGTGGATTTGCCCGATGAGAGTTTGGTTCCTTAGCAATCTTTCGTACATTTCTTTCCTTACCATCAAATTCTTCAAATATTTTCCGTTAGCCAATAATCCCTTACTACAAGTAATTTCTACATTGTTTCAAAAGATTTAGCATTCATCATTTTTAATAATTAATCATCATGCCAGTACAAACATCTTATCCCGGCGTATATGTTCAGGAAGTACCTAGTGGGGTTCGAACGATTGCAGGAGTCAGTACTTC
>JBBQXO010000202.1:0-7633 GCA_038209595.1 Chitinophagales bacterium | reverse complement strand
AGGTGGATCATTTTTTCGGCAAGCGGAAATTCTTCACGGAGCAGGTTGGCTGCGCGCATGCTCAGCACGAGTTTGGCAGTTCCTTTGGGTTTTGGGGCGGCAAAGCCAAATACATCGGTAAAAGGGATCTGATGTTTGGCGTCATGTACCCAATTCCTGTTTTCGGTGCGGATGCCTTCCATACGCTCTAGTTTAAATTGCCTGCAGCTTTGATTGGCAGGTTCGTAAGCCCAGATGGCTTCATAGTTTTCGGTAAACGCAAAAGGCTCCACCAGCCGGTCTTCAATGGTTTGCGAGTGGTTGCTGCGGTATTGCAGCAGGGTGCATTGTACTTTGCGTTCCATGGCTTTTTGCAGCGTGGCTACTTTTTCCAGCAGGTGCTGATTGGCTGCTTGTGCCAGGAAATGGCAATCGTACAGGGTATGCAGTTTTCGGATCAGGCGTTCTTTGGCAGCGCCTTCTCCTTGCAGCAAACTGAGTGTTTTGTAGAGAATATGGGCTTCCTCTTCGGTAAAATGCAACAGGCGGTTGAGTGTGAGCATGCTGCCTCCTTCGGCCTGCAACCGGTAGCCTTGTAATGTATGGCGCTCCATCACAAACCCTGCACTTTCAATGCTGCTGAGGTATCGGTACAGGGTGCGCTTACTGATGTCAAGCCTGGAATAAATGGCTTCGGCATTGTACCAGCGTTTGCCTGCGAGCAGTATCAGCAGTCGCAGGGTGCGTTGTATTTTGGCCTGATCGTTCAAGGAAAGTTTGTTTGTTAGGTACCTGAAAAAAGCAAAACATCCTATTTGGTATTCTGCAATACAATTATAGGGAAGTTTTTTTGAATTTCAAACAATGGGCTATTTGGTAATTGGGTAATTGGTAATTTAGTAATTGGGTAATTGGTAATTGGGTAATTGGTAGTTTGGTAAATGGTAATTGGTAATGGGGAATTTTGTGATTAGTGATTAGTAATTTAGTAATTGGTAATTTAGTAATTGGTAATAAGCAATTGGCAATTGGCAATAGGCAAATTCCCAAACAAACAATAAATACTAAACCATAAACAATAAACAAAAGAAACCATCCCGCATGAGGCGGGAGTAACCAAACCACAAACCACAAACCACAAACCACAAACCACAAACAAAAAAAATCGAAAACGCTGACCAAGCCATGACTTTGGGCGAGGGTAGACTCCTCGTTCCTCGGAGTGACGGCTTTGGAGAGCCAAACAAAAAACAAAAAACAAAAAACAAAAAACAAAAAACAAAAAATAACAAAAAAAACCGCTTTTAATGCCATTTTGACCTTTTCACCCTTGCAGCATCATTTTTGGGAGTATTTTTGTACTTTTTACAGATTAATCTATTTTTAAGTACAGATATCATGTTGGGATTTTTATCGAAATTGTTTGGCGGCAACAAAAGTGAGCGCGACGTAAAGCAGATTCAGCCGCTTGTTGGAAAAATAAACACTTTTTTTGAAGAATACAAGTCACTCAGCAACGACGCCCTGCGGGGTAAGTCGGTGGAGTTTCGGGGTCGTATAAAAGACGGCTTAACCGATATAGATGAGGCCATTGCCGACAAAAAGGCCGAAGCCGAAGGGCTGCCCCCCGAAGAAATGTCGGAGCGCGATGCCATTTATCAGGAAATTGATAAGTTGATAAAAGAACGCGATACACAGCTTGAAGACATTTTGCAGGAGATATTGCCCGAAGTTTTTGCCACTATGAAGGAGGCTGCACGGCGGTTTAAAGAAAATGCCACGCTGGAAAGTACCGCTACCCCCCTCGACCGGGAACTTGCCGGTAAAGGACGTGTTAATGTGACTATTGACGGTGAAAAAGCCATCCATAAAAATACATGGACCGCCGCCGGGGGCGAAATCACCTGGAATATGGTTCATTACGATGTACAGTTGATAGGAGGTATTGTATTGCATCAGGGCAAAATTGCCGAAATGGCCACCGGTGAAGGTAAAACGCTGGTGAGCACCTTGCCAAGTTACCTGAATGCACTCGCTGGCAATGGGGTACACCTTGTAACCGTAAACGATTACCTTGCCCGCCGGGATAGTGAGTGGAACGGCCCCATTTTTGAATGGCTTGGAGTAACCGTGGATTGTATTGACAAACACCAACCCAATAGCGAAAACCGCCGTCAGGCATACATGGCCGATGTGGTTTATGGTACCAACAATGAATTTGGTTTTGACTATCTCCGGGATAATATGGTGCATAGCCCCGAGGAAATGGTGCAACGTAAACACCACTATGCCATTGTGGATGAGGTGGACAGTGTATTGATTGACGATGCCCGTACGCCGTTGATTATCAGTGGTCCTGTACCAAAAGGCGATGAACAGCAATACCATATCCTGAAGGGTAGGGTACAGGCACTTTTTGAGGCACAACGCCGTGCTACAAGCCATTTTTTAATAGAAGCCAAAAAGAAAATAGCAGAAGGAAAAGACGATCCAAAGGATGGTGGATTGGCGCTGATGCGTGCTTTCCGTGGATTGCCTAAAAACTCGGCCTTGATTAAGTATTTGAGCGAACCGGGAAATCGGGTAAAGCTGCAAAAAATTGAAAACTACTACCTCGCCGATCAGTCGAAAGAAATGCCCAAGGTGGATGAGGAATTATATTTCTACATTGATGAGAAAAACAATCAAGTGGATCTGACAGATAAGGGCTTGACGGAAATTACCAAGTCCGGTGAAGACCCTGAATTTTTCATTTTACCCGACCTGAGTTTAAAACTGGCTGAAATTGAAAAATCTACTGTGGAGCCCGATGAAAAGCTACAACAAAAAGAGATTCTGCTGAGCGATTATGCCATCAAGGCCGACCGGATCCATACCGTACAGCAATTGCTGAAAGCTTATACGCTTTTTGAAAACGATGTAGAGTATGTGGTTATTGACGGACAGGTAAAGATTGTGGATGAGCAAACCGGCCGGATTATGGATGGCCGTCGTTACAGCGATGGTTTGCATCAGGCCATTGAAGCCAAGGAGAATGTAAAGATTGAGGCAGCCACCCAAACCTATGCCACAATCACTTTGCAAAACTATTTCAGGATGTACCACAAGCTTTCGGGTATGACCGGTACTGCCGAAACGGAAGCTGGAGAACTCTGGAACATTTATAAATTGGATGTGGTAAATATCCCCACCAACGTACAGGTTATCCGTAATGATAGCGAAGACAAGGTGTATAAAACCAAGCGGGAAAAATATGGTGCGGTAATTTTGGAGGTACAAAAACTTACTTTCCCTTACACGCATTACGAAGTACAAACCATTATTGATAAAAATGGTAAAACAGTTGAAGTAAAAGATGCCCTCGACGATCCGATGCCGGCTTTTGATGCAAAAGGTGCGCTGATACCTGCACCCAATCCGGCTACAGGTAAGGTAGAAGAAAAAACCGGGCGCCCCGTATTGGTGGGTACCACGGATGTGGCGGTGAGCGAATTGCTGAGTAAAATGCTGACCGGTAAAAAAATACCGCATAATGTACTAAATGCCAAGCAGCATGTGAGAGAGGCACAAATTGTAGCCGAGGCGGGTTTGCCGGGCAATGTAACCATTGCTACCAATATGGCAGGTCGTGGTACGGATATCAAGCTTGGACCAGGGGTAAAACAGGCGGCTGGCCTTGCCATCGTAGGTACCGAGCGGCACGATAGCCGCCGGGTGGACCGTCAGTTGCGGGGTCGTGCCGGAAGGCAGGGAGATCCTGGTAGCAGTCAGTTTTTTGCCAGCCTTGAAGATGACCTGATGCGTATGTTTGGCAGCGACCGGATAGCCGGACTGATGGACCGTATGGGATACAAAGAGGGTGATGTGATTCAGCACAGCATGATTACCAACAGCATCGAGCGGGCACAAAAAAAGGTGGAAGAAAACAACTTCGGTATCCGGAAGCGTTTGCTCGAATATGATGATGTAATGAACAAACAGCGGAATGTGATTTATGCTCGTCGCCGCCACGCTTTGTTTGGAGAAAGGCTGGCGCTTGACCTTGATAATGCGTTCTTTAATGTAGCGGGTGATATCATTGCCACCTTTAAAGAGCAGAGTGATTACGAGGGTATGAAACTCGCCGCCATTGTAAACCTTGCGGTTGACGCCAATATTTCAAAACAAGATTTTGATAAGAATAACGAAGGCGATTTGACGCAGCAACTGTACGGTGAAGCCATTGCTACTTATAACCGTAAAAAGGTGGAGCTGGCAAAATCTGCGGTTCCGGTCTTTAAAAATATCCGGCAAACACAAGGCAACCATATCGAAAATGTGGTGGTGCCTTTTACTGACGGCCGCAAAGGCATGCAGGTGCTTGCTAATCTTGAGAAAACCATACAGTCCGAAGGACGCGAACTGTTGTCGGCCATGGAGCGAAATATCACGCTATCCATTATCGACAATGCCTGGAAGGAACACCTTCGTGCTATGGACGATCTGAAGCAAAGTGTGCAGACGGCTTCTTACGAGCAAAAAGATCCTTTGGTGATCTATAAAATTGAAGCTTTCAACCTTTTCAAGCGGATGGAAAGCGATTTGAATAAGGAAGTGGTGCAGTTTTTATGCCATGCCAACCTGCCGGTAGAAGAGCAGCAGCAAGTGCGTCAGGCGGCTCCGCAACGTCGTACGGATATGAGCAATATGCGTCAGCAAAAAAGCGATCCCGACGCGGTAGCACAGGGTGCGGCAAGTAACGGTCCCGGTTATGATGAACTAGGCGGCGAAGCCTATCACGATCCTTCCGATACCGTGGTAAAACAGGAACCTATTAAGGTAGGTCCCAAAATTGGTCGCAACGATCCTTGTCCTTGTGGCAGTGGCAAAAAATTCAAGCAATGTCATGGGAAGGACTGAAAGCCGGATTTTAATTGGCAGGAATATATAATCGTAAAGGTTGGTGGAAACGCCAACCTTTATTGTTTAATTGAGTTTCTGATTTTAGGATTTAAAATTTGATGGGTTTTTACGCCTCGCTCTGCCTTTGGGATAATTATTTGAGGGGCTTTATCCCTTCAGGAAAACAATTCGAGAAGATGCACCCCTCGCTATGGTGAATCGGCCCTGCAGGCCTTGGCTTTCGTCGGGGCATTAATCGGATGCTACGATTCTTTTGGGAAAAAATGCACCGAGGGGAATTACCCGTCGCTTTCCCTTCGGAAAAATCAATCCGAGGGGCTGCACCCCTCGCTATGCTGAATCGGCCCTGCAGGCCTTGGCTTTCGTCGGGGCTGCTAAACATTAAATCTCCTGCTCAAAACCAAAGTACAACAAAATTACAAATACCTATGATAGCCTAAGGCCGCCCGTATTCTACCAAATCTTTTTGCTTGTTGTGTCTTGTTAATGTTCTATTTTAGGAAAGTCGGTAAAATCATTGATGTACTTTGTGAAATCTATACCTGAACATTCAACATTTCCCAGAGTATACGAAAAATAAAATATTATGTTTCCTTTTACTTCGGAACCAACTTTTTTATTTTCAAAATGATCAAGTAAATAATCTTGTCTGATTAAAATAGGTTTTGACCACTCGTCATTATGTCTTACCAGAAAAATGTAGTGAACCAAAATATTTGAGAAATTCCGAAGGTTCTTAACCGATACGTTGAATTGTCCACTGAAACTATCTTTTCTAACTGTTGATGTTGAGGTCTTGACCTGAACTCTTCTCAATGTGCCATTGTCATCTTGTACAACAAAAATATCATCTCCTATGTCTACCTCAGGAATAGCGACATTCCAACCGAGCACTAGAAATTCGGACATTACATTTAGATGTCCAGCCTTGCCTAAATATTGATTAAACTTTTTCGTCACTACGTGTTACTTTATGCAAAACAATTCCAGTTTGAGTGTCAATAAATTGGATTTCACCTAACTGGTTTAAATCACTATCATTCTCCATGCCTAATAAGGCTGGATAAATTTGACTTTCAAGCTTGCCAACGTATATTTCAAAGTCACTTTTTGTATCATATCCAACAAAAATATTGTTGGCTGGACGGGCGTTCGGAAAAAGCTTTTTAATAAACTCACGAATGGTTGGGGTGATGCTAAAAGAATAACCATCCATTTGTTTACTTACATTTATTTTAATTGCGCTCATTGTAAAAATTGTTATATTCCAAAGATAAGATATTATAATTGGAACAAGGTTTCGATGGCATTACAACAAGTGCTTAAAGGACGCTTCTAAAAACTAATCAGACAAGGCCTTCCAAATTTAGAACATGGGAGATAACATCTGTAAATGAGGATGTTATGAAATTGGTATAACGTAGTATCAGTGGTTTTTAGAGATGCCCAAAAATATACATACAATCCAACGGATGACAACCTGATTTACTTAAGGAAAGCCTGTAGTACATTGAATCTATGTGCCGTTGGCTTTAGCTCCCCTTGCAGAGCCTCCTAAAGCCAGATAAAACAATTCGAGGTACACCCCTCGCTATGGTGAATCGGCCCTGCAGGCCTTGGCTTTCGTCGGGGTATTAATCGGATGCTACGATTCTTTTGGGATAATAATTCGAGCTATAGTGAATCGGCCTTGCAGGCCTTGGCTTTCCTTGGGGTATACACGTAATCTGATGGGTGCAAGCCCGATTTGCTAAAGTATGGTCTTTAATATATTGTATCTATGGATTAGCGGCTTTAATTTTTTTGGGCTGAGGCTCGGATTTTGGAGATGAGAAATTCGAAGGGCAAGAGGGAAATCTCCCTATCGGCAAACAAGTTCCAAACTTGTCACGCCTAATGCGGGGTGCCAATCTTAAGCCCCTTAACAATAAACAAAACGAATAATAAATAATAAATAAAAATAACCATCCCGCAAGAGGCGGGAGCAACCAAACAAAGAATAACCATCCCGCATTGGGCGGGAGCAACCAAACCACAAAAACCGTTCAACCTTTTTTTATTTGTTCAATTCCGGATAACCCTTAATTTAGAGCAAAAATCAAAATATATGTCCATTGCAATCCCCTCCATTCCGGCTTTTGCAAGTGAAAAAACTGAAAAAAAAAGTACTACAGATTTGGCTCTTGCAGGTATTCCACTCTACGTATATGCCGTTTCGCTGGCTTCTTTATTCGTAATTGTTGGTATTATTTGGGACATCAGTTGGCACACCACCATTGGCCGGGATAAACTGCTTTCTCCACCACATCTCCTCATTTATTTAGGGGCTGTTTTTGGAGGTCTGTTCTCCGGTGTTCAGGTGCTTTGGAACACTTTTAAGGCATCTCCCCAAGCCAAAGCCGGATTGGTAAAAGTCTGGGGTTTTTTCTACAGTTCGTTGGGTGCCCTGTTTTGTATCTGGGGGGCTATTGCCATGCTTACATCCGCTCCCTTCGATGATTGGTGGCACAACACGTATGGGTTGGATATTACCATTCTTTCGCCGCCCCATAGTGTGTTGGCGCTTGGTATGATGTTTTTGCAATTTGGGGCCTGTGTGGGGGTAAGCAAATACCTCAATGATGCCAACAGTCGTGGTACATCGGTTCAAACAAAAAAAGTACTTCGTTTTTTATACGTAATGGCAGCGGCAAGCTTGCTTACCATGATTTGTACCATTGGAAGCGAATACCTTGATACCCGCAATCAGCGC
>JBBQXO010000201.1:0-7846 GCA_038209595.1 Chitinophagales bacterium | reverse complement strand
GTATTAGGGTTGTTATCCCTTTCGCGGAATGGATAAGGCATCAGGTTGCGGCCACGCTCACTGTTAGGGCGGTTAAAGCGGCGCATGTCTTCCAGTTTTAAGCCGCTCATAAATAATTCAATACAACGGTTGCGGTATATTTGTGTTAACAGATCTGCCTGATTAAGCTGCGTGGTAAGAGCAGGCAAATCCGCACCAACACCATAAGCATCTGTAGTCTTTGTCAATACCTGATTCAACAGGTTTTGAGCACCGGCGAGGTCAGGAGAAGTCTGTCTTGCCAAACATTCGGCACGGATCAGCAACATTTCACCCGGCAAAAACAGGGGCCATTCGGTTAATCCGCCACTAGCAAAACCATTGATACGATACCTTGGCGCAATGGTAGGATTGATAGTGATGTAAAAAGGCACCCTTTTGTCTGCAAGATTCGGTGCAATAGCCGCAGGCAACCCCATGGTAGAATCTACAGGCTGATACACGTTGTTGGTAGCAGTAGCCGTTTCAAAAATCGGATTTTGGTTCACTCCGTTAAAAGTGAATACTGATTTAGTGGTAAGCGTAACACTATTGGCAGCAGCCAAAGCGGCAGGATAATCTCCTGCATACAAGGCATACCTTGCCTTTAGCGCCCGGAGTGTGTTGGGAATGTCGATACCGGGGGGGATAGCACCTGTAAAACCGGTACTAATTGCATTAGCCTGAATGCCAGCAAGGGCTGCATCAATTACGGTAATGGCTTCCCGGAAACCTTCAACCCGCGGTTTGAAAGATACATTGTTTCCATTGGCTGCAGGTACCTGCTCCCAGAACATGGCCATATCTCCCAATGCAAGCGCTTTAAAAAGACTGGCATAGCCAATCAATCCACTGGCATAGTTCTTGTCTCCCAAATCATTTGCAGCAGTAATTACATTGTTTGCATCAAATATGATCTTATTGCTTGACGTCCATAAGCCGGCAAGGATGGTATTGGTTCCATCTACAAAACCACCACCACGTTCCAATTGATCCTCGGGTACATTTCCCCGGTTTACAATAAAGAATTGTTTGGTAATAAAGCCATCGGCAGTAATCTTGTTAAACAGACTGCTTGCGCGACCTGCAGTATAACTGCGCTGCAAACCCACCGCTACTCCGGTGATGCCTCTTGTACTGGTAAATACTACCTGATCGCTGGCATTGTTGGGGTCAGTAAAATTCTTTTGACAAGCAGGAAGGGTCATCAATCCCAAACCGAGAAGACCCAGGTGCCAGCCTTTAAAAATGATTCGTTTCATAAGTATTTTTTTTGTGCGCCGCCTGATGCGGCTGTTTTGTTTTATTTACCCTTTTTTTAAAACGGGGGGTATCTTTTAAAAAATACCCGATGTTTTTTGTTCCGTTTTAATAAGCGTTTTCTACTCAGCCTTTTGTTATTAAGAAAATACGAAAGACTTTTTGTTGCTTATTAAAATTTAGCATTTACACCAAAGCTGAATGTTCTTGGAATAGGTACGGCACCGAAGTCAATACCCCTTAACAAAGTGCTTTGACCACCGGCGTTCACTTCTGGATCAAATCCTTTGTAATTGTCCCAGCTAATCAGGTTTCTTCCTGAAAAATTCAAACTCAGGTTATTGAAAACTTTTCCCACTTTTCCAAAATCGTAAGAGAAAGAAAGTTCTCTTAGTTTCACAAAACTTCCATCATCTATTCTCCATTCTTCTATTGGATAAATACCAAGAATATATCCTCGTGGGAGCAGGCCTCTATGTTCCTGATCTGCAATATTTCCGTTTCCTACCCCTTGTCTTGTTCTGAAGTCGGCGTTAAATACATCTACCCCCTGCACGGCATCAAGCTGTACCCGAAGTGAGAATTTTTTATAGGTAAAACTATTGATTAAGGTAGCGGTATAATCAGGATTTGGATCACCTATAATGCGCCGTAAAACACCATCTGTTGGTATGGGCAAACCATTTGATCCTCTTGATGGAGTAATAGAGGTAGCACTGTTTTGCGTTCCTCTTTCAATCACCGGAATACCATTGCTGTTTTTTATCTGATTGCCGCTTGCATCGGCGGCAAAGAATGTGCCGTAAAAGATACCAATAGGCTGTCCTTCAATAATGGCTACCGGAGCTCCACCGTTGGTTGAAAATAACGTCAATGCTTGTCCGATACGAACCGCTTCATTTCTGTTGCGATTGAAAATACCTGTTATTTCCCAAGTGAAGTCTTTGTTTTGAATGGGGGTACCACCCAACACTACTTCTATACCGCGGTTTTCTATTGAACCAAAGTTATCCAATAAAGTAGTGAAGCCGGTAGTTGGTGCTACGTTTCTGTTAATCAGCAGGTCGGAAACCTTTTTAACGTAGTAATTTACTGTCAGCGTAACCCGATTTTTTAAAAAAGCGAGGTCAGTTCCAAATTCAATCTCATTTTGTCTTTCGGGTTTAACCTCAAGGTTGGCCTGACGGGTAAGACTTTGTAAAGCCGTTCTGCCGAGGTATGCATTGCTTGTATATACATTGAAACGCTCGTAAGCTCCGATACCGGTAAGGTTACCGCTTTGGCCATAAGCTACCCGCACTTTAGCGAGATCCCACCATTTGCTGACAGATTTTTCCTGCCACCAGTTGCTTTCGCTTAATACCCAGCTACCACTTGCTTTCAGATAAATCTGATTGCGTTGGTTTGGCCCAAATACACTTGACTGATCCTGACGGATAGCCCCTGTTACAAAAAACTGGTTTTTGATCTTAAAGTTTTGCTGCAGGTATGCTCCGGAGATGCTCAGTTCACTACGGCTATCCACTCCCGGTAAAATGGTACTTGCTCCGTTTACGGTTTCAATTGCCGGAGAAAGGCCACGACCTTGTGACAGGATATATTTATTTTTTTCGTATTGCAATTGATATCCTACCTGTGTGGTACTGGAGATATCTTTATTAATATCAAAACTATAAGTACCATTCAGTTCGTGATTCACCTGAAAGAAATTATTCGTTGCCGCACTCGCATATCCGTTTTGCGTTGCATCGAGGCTAGGACCTCCTCCCCAGAATCCAGGGCTCGCATTATATGCATAGGGCGGGATAAACGTACTACCGTTTTGGGAATAGCTGTCCATTCCAAGGGTGTAATCTATGGTTAAGCCTTTCATTGGTTTCAGTTTAAAACCAATGTTAGCAAGCACCCGGCTTGTTTCTTGTCTTTGTTTGAAATCTTCTATAACACTCACAGGGTTAATACGTCCTCTTTCGCCAACAGCCAGCAGGTTACCGTTACCATCTCTTGCCTGTATGTTGTGAATATTACCTAAGATGGTTACGCTATTCATAGGAGAGAAGAAAGAGTTCCCATCGGGTTTTTCATTTCCACCCGAGCTTACGTAGTTCAGCCCTATGTTTGCCGATAAGATATTGTTGATTTTCTGATCAAGATTTATCCGAAAACTGTATCGGGTAAAGTCCGTATTTTTTATAATTCCCTGATTATAAAAATAAGAGCCCGATGCAAAATATTTGGTGTTTTCATTTCCGCCTCTGATGGATATATTGTTATCTGTACCTGCTGCATTGCGAAAAATATAGTCCCAGTAATTAAAGCGTGTTACCGGAGTGGTGGTAGTTACTGCTGAAAGTATATCCTGCGTAAATGCTCCGGGGCCATCTGGTGGACCTCCGAACTTTGTAGGAGCCATATTTACCGGCACTTGCTTCCGTAAAGAGCTGCTCATAAAAGTAGAGGAAAAATTGATAATGGGTTTTCCTGAGGTACCTCTTTTGGTAAAAATCTGTATAACCCCTGAATTGGCTCGTGAACCATAAATGGCAGCAGCAGCTGCACCATTCAAAACTTCTATTCTTTCGATATCGGCAGGGTTGATATCTACCATTCTATTTTGTCCAACGGTTCCAACAAAATTACCTCCGTCATATCCATTCTGTGTATTGGTTACCCGGTTGGTGGCATTATTTACAATTATCCCGTCTACAATGTATAAGGGTTCGGAAGAGGAGTTTACCGTGCTGATACCTCGTAAGCGAACACTCATGCCACCAGCAGGGTCACCACTGTTTTGTGTAATTTGTGCGCCTGCCGTTTTGCCTTGTAAGGCCTGTAAAGCATTTCCTGCAACACCTTTATTAATGTCATCGGCCTTTACCGTACTTACAAAACTTCCCAATTGTTTCCGCGTCGTTCCTGCCGAAGTACCCGTAACAACCACTTCATCGAGCCCAAGAATGTCTACTTTAAGACTGAAGTTTACGATATTGTTACCAGAAGTTGCCGTAATCTTTCGGGTTTCCGATTTAAGACCTACACTAGAAGCCATAATTAAAATAGATCCCGGATTTAAGGTTGTTGCCAAAGAAAAGTTTCCTTCTGCATCGCTGGCAGTTGCAAAAATTGAATTCTTAATGGCGACGGTTGCACCGGGAACAGCATCCCCATTTGCATCTGTCACCTTACCTGTAATGGTGACCTGCGATTGGCCCCAAAGGCTACCCATTAGCAGAAAAAGCAGAAAGAATAATCTCGTCTTCTTTCCGCCCTGTAAATTGCGGTTTTTCATAAGCTATTTGTTTTTGTAGGATGAAATTAATGATAATTTCATTTCATACAGAAAAATCTTGCGTTTTTTTGCATGAAAAACTAAAATAAACTGCAAATTGATGCAGATATTTGCTGATTTCGAAAAAATAACTCATTTGGCACGTTTTGCACGAAAGAAATGAGAGGTTTGAACGCGAAAAATAATTTTTCTTTTCTTTCCCGAAAAGTCCCATTTTCTTTTCTAATTCCTCGGATTTTTCCTTCATTTTTTTGGATGGTATTTTCCTGCGGTCTAATCGCTCCATTTTCCTGTTGAACAATGAATTTCTGCATTTATTTATATGCAAAGGGCAAACGTATCCTTTTTTAAAATATCGAAAACAGTTGGCATTTCTAATAAGGTAAAGGAAGTTGAAGGATCAACTTCAGGAAGTTGCCGTATTGTTTGAGATGTAAATACAGAATAAAAGTATTGGGTATTTGGCTGCAAAAGAACAGTTTTACACAAGGGGGTAATAGCTATTGAGGCTATTTACTCAAACAGGAATTCTGGAGGAGCAAAAGAAAAGGTTGGTGTGAGGTTGAAGAGCTGACAATATAAGGATGCTCCAAAGAGACATCTTGTATAAATTCATTTAGCTATGGATCGAAATACAGCTCAATTTACAAAACCATCAAGGGCAATCTGTACTTATTAGAGGTCTCCTATACAATTCCCAAGGGATCGAAAGTCCCTCCCAGTATTTTCTTTGCATCGGTTTGCAGCCAGTTATTCAGCACCATTTGGTAAACCTGCCGAAAATCGACTGTATATTTCAAATCGTTATTGTCGAGATCGGATAAGGCTGGCAGTGGGTTTATAAGTCCCTTTTTTTTGAGCCCGCCGCTAATGAAAAACATATTGTTGGCGGTACCATGGTCGGTTCCACCACTGGCATTTTGGTTGACCCGGCGGCCAAATTCGCTAAATGTGAAAAGCAACAGGTCTTCAAAACGGCTCTTTGATTTGATATCTTTTACAAAAGCGGCCACGGCTTCATTTAATTCGGTAAATAGCCTTTTTTGCTGAGCCTCCTGATTGATATGGGTATCAAAACTACCAAGACTTACATAGTAAACTCGGGTATTTACCTCGCTAAAACTCAGGCTTGCAATGGTTTGCAGGCTCTTTGCTAGTTCTGAATTGGGGTAATTGCCGGTACTTGGGTTACGCTTGCTTTCCTTAAACAGGTAGTCAGCGCTTTGCAGGGTATCTGCCAATGTTTTGTATAAATAATCAGCAACGGCCTCAGGTTCGTGAAGGTGGTCCACCATTATTTTCAGATAATCCAGATTGCAAGTAGCAAATAACCGCCGCGGATCTTTGGTAGCGATGGCATTGTAGGTATCGCCCTTTAGCGCCAAACTCAGGAGGTCATCAAACTCAATGGCTTGTGTGGGCTCCGCACATCCTTTGCATTGTGCATCAAGATAACGACCTATCCAGCCGGAATGCAGGTACTCATCACTTTTAGAAGCCGTATGCCATATATCCATACTCCTAAAGTGGGAACGATCAGGATTGGGATAGCCAACACCATTTAATATAGAAAGTGAACCCTCATCATACATTTCTTTAAAGAAGGGCAGGCTCGGATTAAGCCCTACTTCATCGGTAAGCAGCAGGCTGTTGGTTTTTTGAATCCCCAATCTTGGTCTTGCCTTATAATATATGTCATTGGTTACAGGTATCACGGTATTCAATCCATCATTACCACCACTCAGTTGGATTACCACTACAATTTTTTGACCCGGATTGGGTAATGTATTGCTTACGCCGAGTGCCTGTAAAAATTTAGGTACCATCAGGGTGCCCGCCGCAGCCATGGTTCCATTTCTTAAAAAATCTCTTCTTTTAATATACATCTCTGATTTTTATAAGATTAGCAAAGTTGGTATTCAGGCAGGCTCATGAGAGCTATCGCCATTTTGGGGCCTTCAGGGGCGCTCCCCGTCAAATCCTTCATATAGTCTAATTCAGGCAGCTTGCCCGACTGCAACAAACCTGCACGAAGCGTGGGGAACTGTTTATCCTCAGGCAGGCTTGCAAAGGGTTTCAGTGCTTTTTTCCAGTCAATAGATGCCTGCATAACAAAACGATTCATGCCCTTGTTGCCACGGCCCATATCGTTGTCATCATCATTTTTCAGAGCCACTTCCACCCCTTCTTTGGAGGCAAGCAATTGCGGTATCCGCATTCTCAGCAATAATGAACTGCTGTCTATCCAGGTTTTACCTCCCGGCCATCCTGCTACATTGGGCGGATAAAACAGAATTTGTCCCAGCGCTCGCTGCATCAAAAGCAGGGCAGGTTTATTAGTCAATTCCATAGGTAATTGCCGTTGCAGACCTACCATCAGTTCTATTGGGCCTTTTATACGGGTTCCCACATTTTCAGGGTTATAAAACCAATCAGCGGTAAAAATGTCCTGCAGTAATGTTTTCATTTGGTAGCCACTTTCAAAAAATCTTTTGGCCAGCCATTCCACATGCCGCTCTTTTACATTTTCATTTACAAAAAAGCGATAAAACTTAGTACACAAGAATCTTGCCGTAGCAGGCTGCTCCAATAAAACCTGCAGTACTTCTTCGCCGGTTTCAATCCCTTTTTTTCCAAGGATTGTTTTTTCACCCCGGTCGTGGATAATGGGGCGAAACACGAATGCTCCCTCAAGGTTAAAACCCCAACCGGTAAATGCCCGGGCAGCCTCTTTTACATCTTGTTCTGTATAGTTACCTCTTCCCAAGGTAAAAAGTTCCATAACCTCCCGGGCAAAATTTTCGTTGGGGCTGTTTTTACGATTTTGCTGATTGTTTAAAAACTGTAAAATCGCCGGGGTTTTACTCACCTCGGTAAGCAAAGTGCCAAAATCGCTTAATGCATGTTCCCTTATAGTATTGATCAGTTGCTGTTGAAAATAGCTATTTACAATACGGCAGGCAAAATGACCATGCCAAAAGAGGGCAACTTTCTCCCGAAGCTGTGCCGGGCTGTTAACCATTTCTTCCATCCAGGTCAGGTTCAGGCTGCGCACTGTCTCACGATTTTGCAGTTGTTGCTTTTTTCGGGCTTCCGCTTTGGTGGCTTCATCGTCCATTGCCTGTTTTTGCTGCATCCTTGCTATGGCGCCTATGCCATTGGCCGGTCCGTCAATGGTATTTTCCACTATCCGAAAGGGTACGGGTTTTTTTTCTGAAGCCAGCCACAATGCCTGAAAGTATTTTGCAGAATCAAACGGGGTGGTTTGAAGCTGCATAT
>JBBQXO010000200.1:0-7920 GCA_038209595.1 Chitinophagales bacterium | reverse complement strand
AGCTGTAAAGGCAAAAGAGCTTGATAATCTTGCAGTCAGTATTATAAGTAATAGCGAAACTGTTATAGTAAGTGCTATAGCTGGTGCCATAGTTGGTGCCATAGCGGATAAAGAAATAAAAGTACTGCAAACAGCTAAATTGCCAAAAAACTGACAAACAATACTAACAGGATTAGGCGTAACGAATCATAGAAAAAACTATGAACGTTTCATGTTGAAATTAATAGAACTAAACTGGCTTAGCATGACCATACCAGATAAACCTACAAGCCCAAACCAAAAATACCTTACTACCATAAAAGGTAGATTGATATTGGAATTTTCAAAACACAAAGCGAAATGAGCAAACAAGAAAAGATAATATGCCTCGGCAAAGAATTTACCTCTGATGAAGAACGCAGAGAACACTTCCGCGATGAACTGCGAACTAAACTACCGGAGTTAAAGAAAATAGAAGGCTTTCCTATTGGAGAAGATGAGGACATTATTAACCTAAGTGACCCACCTTATTACACAGCTTGCCCAAACCCGTGGTTAAATGATTTTATTGCCGAATGGGAAAAAGAAAAGGAAAATATTAAGAATAGAAAAAAAGATTTTTATGTAGATGAACCTTATGCCAGTGATGTCAGTGAAGGAAAGAGTAATCCAATTTATACGGCACATACTTACCATACAAAAGTGCCTCACCCAGCTATAATGCGGTATTTGTTGTATTACACACAGCCTGGTGATTCTGTATTAGATGCCTTTGGTGGTGCAGGTATGACAGGTGTTGCTGCTCAAATTTGCGATAATCCTGATATGGAAACAAAGTATAAAATTGAACATGAATGGAAGCAGCTATTTGGCAAACTACCAACTTGGGGTAAACGTAAAGCCATTTGTGGTGCCCTTTCTCCTTATGCTTCCTTCATTAGTTACAATTACAATACACCTGCTGATTTAGAACTGGTTGATAAAGAGTCAGAATCAATTTTGAATGATGTAATAAAAGATTGCTCATGGCTTTACGAAACAAAGCATAGAGATGGTGGAATAGGTTTAATCAATTACACTGTGTGGAGTGATGTTTTTAACTGTGTTAATTGCAGTAAAGAAATAATATTTTGGGCTGCTGCAATGAATATGGAGCTGAAGAAAGTTACAGATGATTTTAACTGTCCTCATTGCAATTCCTTAAATGATAAAAAGTCAGCTGAAAAAACTTGGATTACATATTTTGATACGCAACAAAATAAAATAATTCGTATTGCAAAAAGTGAACCTGCATTAATTGTCTATACATATAAAGGAAAAAGATATCAAAAATCAGCTGACAAAGACGATAGAAAACTAATTCAGAAGATTAACGAGATGCAAATTACACAATGGTGTCCTACATACGAATTACCATATGGTTATAATACTGAGCAGCCAAAAAAATCTCATGGTGTTTCTAATATTCATCTGTTTTATACAAAAAGAAACTTATTTGCCTTATCAATATTGAATAATAGAATTGAATCATCACAATTGCCAAATAAATTAAAATTTATTTTGACTGGAATGATAAATCGTTCTACACAAATGAATCGTGTACATGTAAACAACTTTTTTTTTGGTGGTGGAGGTTGGAATGCTGGTCATTTAAAAGGTACACTTTATATCCCTTCATTACCTATCGAAACATCTGTCCTTGAACAGATTTCAGATAAGATTAGCAGCTTTAAAAAGGCAATTGTGCTTCTAAGTAAAAAATACTGCAACCTTCAATATGTAGGTTCAGCATCTAATTCTACTATCAAAGACAACTCAATTGATTATGTCTTTACGGATCCTCCTTTCGGAGCAAATATTATGTATTCTGAACTTAATTTTTTACCAGAAAGCTGGTTAAGAGTTCTTACTGATAATAAAAAAGAAGCAATTGAAAATAAAACACAAGGCAAGTCATTGTTAGAATATCAAGTATTGATGACCGAATGTTTTAAAGAATATCATAGAGTTTTGAAGCCGGGCAAATGGATGACGGTTGAATTTAGTAATACCAGTGCAGCTGTGTGGAATGGTATTCAAACTTCATTACAAAGAGCAGGTTTTATTATAGCTAATGTTGCAGCAATAGACAAGAAACAAGGTGGTATGCGGTCAATTACTACTGCCATTGCTGTGCGTCAAGACTTAGCTATTAGCTGCTACAAACCAACAGCAGAATTTGAAAGTAAATTCAAGAATGCATCAGGTGATGTGGCTGTTTGGGATTTTATTCAAGAACATTTACATCATTTACCAGTGCATTTAATTCGTGAAGATAGCACTGCTTCAATAATCGAAAGAAGTTCCAAAATTCTGTTTGATAGGCTCATTACTTTCTATTTAATGAGAGGATTACCAGTACCAATTGATGCAAGGGATTTTCAAGAAGGTTTGAAGCAAAAATTTGTAGAAAAAGATAGAATGTTTTTCTCTGCTGAACAAATTGTTGAATATGATGATAAGAAAGCCAAATCACCCAAATTTGTGCAGCTATCACTTTTAGTTACATCAGAAAACGAAGGTGTTGAATGGTTGCGAAATGAATTGCATACTCCGCAAACAGCAGCAGACTTGCATCCTAAATGGTTACAGGCAATTGCAGCTGTAAGGAAGAATGATATTATGCCAGAATTGAAAGACCTTCTTGAATTGAATTTTATAAAAGATAATGATGGTAAATGGTATGTACCAGACTTAAATGAAGCTAAGGTTCGAGAAGCAATGAGAACAAAGGTTTTGCTTAAAGAATTTAATGGATATGTAGCAGCAATCAATCAACCCAAAGCCAAGAAACTCAAAGAGGTTCGTGTAGAAGCATTAAGAGTTGGCTACAAAAACTGTTGGGAGCAAAAAGATTTCAAAACCATCGTAACACTTGGCGATATGATTCCACAAAATATTTCGTTGGAAGATGAGCAGTTGTTGATGTATTAAGATATAGCTAAAGACCGGGTTTAATCAGGAATCGTTTAATCAGGAATCTGGAATAAAAGAAATTCGAAATATTTATACCCTTTATGGTGCAAATCACTTCTTTTGTCCTACATTATACCCTAAAAGGTATAATTTTACTATTTTCAAATAAAATATACCCTAACGGGTATAAATCAGAATAGTATTACTATATTTGCACCTTAAAGGGTATAAGATGGAACTAGCAAATTTTGTAAAAGAGAAACGGAAATCAGTAAACCTAACACAGCCTGAGTTGGCAGAAAAGGCTGGTGTGGGCTTACGTTTTGTTCGTGAATTAGAACAAGGAAAGGAAAGTTTACGCACAGATAAAGTAAACCAGGTACTGCGTTTATTTGGATATGAAGTAGGTGCAGTTCCTGCCAAAAAAGAAAATGAACAATGAGAAAGGCAATTATAAAAATGGGTACGCAAATGGCAGGATGGCTTACGCAAGATGATACCGGGTATCATTTTGAATATGCCCCAGCGTATCTAAGTCAAACGGATGTAAAGCCAGTAAGTTTAACGCTGCCTTTACAAGAGAAGGTTTATACATCCTATGTGTTATTCCCATTTTTTGATGGATTAATCCCTGAAGGTTGGTTGCTAGACATAGCCGAAAAAAATTGGAAATTAAACCCAAGAGACCGCATGGGCTTACTGCTGGCTTGTTGTAAAGATTGCATTGGAGCAGTGAGCGTGGAAGAAGTAAAAGAGGAGGACAAGCCATGAAAAGATGTTTATTTTGCTACAAACCTTTGCCCGGAAATGAATTGGATTTTCACAGCACTTGTTCAAAAAAGATATTCGAGCAACCCTCACCCCCTGCGTTACCATACTCAGAAGCTGATTTAGAACCATTGGCAAAAGAGGTAATACAAAGCCAAACAGCAGTAACTGGTGTACAAGCCAAACTATCTCTGCATATAACAAGCAATAACAATGACGAGACTGGAAAAAGATTTACCATCGTTGGGCTTTGGGGTGGCTACATATTAAAACCACCTACCACATTATACAAACAGCTACCCGAAGTAGAAGATGTAACCATGCATTTAGCCCGTTTAGCAAAGATAAAAACGGCACCTCATAGTCTTGTTCGATTAACATCAGGAAACCTAGCTTATATAACAAAACGTATAGACAGGGTAAAAAAGGGTAAGCTTGCCATGGAAGACATGTGTCAATTAACAGAACGACTAACAGAAGATAAATACCATGGCAGCTATGAACAAATTGCCAAAGCCATTCAAAAATATTCTGCAATAGCTGGTTTGGATGTAGTGAATTTCTTTGAGTTGGTATTATTCTCTTTTTTAACGGGCAATGCCGATATGCACCTGAAGAATTTTTCCTTATTAGAGCAACCCGGATTGGGCATGGTATTATCGCCAGCCTACGATTTAGTAAACACAGCATTGGTAAATCCGGCAGATGATGAAGAAATGGCACTAAATCTAAACGGTAGAAAGAAGAAATTAAAAAAACAGGATTTTGTAGCTGCGATGAATACATTGAAGCTGGATGAAAAACAGCAAGAAAATATTTTCAAAAAAATGGAGAAATCCATACCAAAATGGATAGAACAAATAGACATTAGTTTTTTAAGTAATGAATTTAAGGAGCAGTATAAGCAAATAGTAAGAGAAAGATTTGAGCGAATAAACAAGTAATATGAATTATCAAGGTAAAGAAATAGAAATACTATCAAAGAAATCGGTATTCGGCAAACAAATAGCCGAGGTAAAAATACTGTCTACCGGGGAAGTAAAATCTGTTCCTTTTTCAGAATTGTCTGATGAAAAGAAAATTCCTACTGATGCGGATATAGCTTTTAAAGCCATTGCAGCAAAAATCAAAAGCGAAGTCTTTAAGCAGTCTATGCTTGCGCCCATTGAGAGCAATATTTTACCATTGCCACATCAAATATTGGCATTAGAAAAAGTGATGGCAGGTCAGTTTCTAAGGTTTCTGATAGCTGATGAAGTTGGGATGGGTAAAACCATTGAGACCGGGCTGATATTGAAAGAACTTAAACTAAGAAGCATTGTAAAACGCAGCTTAATAATTGTTCCTAAATCTGCTATGGGTCAATGGCAGCAAGAAATGAAAAAACATTTCAATGAACTATTCCATATTTACGATACCGATTATATCAATACGGTAAGCAAAACATTTGCTCGGCTGGAGGTAGATAATTAGATAAATCTTTTTACTCAGCACAATCAAATTATTGTTTCTATGGATGCCCTAAAGCCCATTGAAACCCGCCAGGGATGGAGCAAACAAAAAGTGGAAGAATACAATCGCTATCGCATACAAAGTGTTTTAGAAGCGGAGTTTGATTTACTCGTAATTGATGAGTGCCATAAAGTAGGTGGCAGCAATACACAAGTGGGACGTTTTCAAATGGCAGAAGTATTGTGTAATGCTATCCCTAATGTTCTCTTGCTCTCTGCAACTCCTCATAGAGGTAAAAGTGATCATTTCAGAAGAATATTACAATTGCTCTTAATGCCGATGCTTTTGCTGGTGAAGGAATGCCATCTATTCCTGAATTAGAACCTTATGTAGTACGAACCGAAAAAAGACAAGCAATTGATTACAATGGAAAGCCACTCTTTAACAAACGCCACACACAAAAAATTGAAGTTATTTATGATAATATCATTCATAAAAAGCAAAAGAAGTTATACGATGCTGTTACGGAATATGTAGTAACCGGGTTTAACCTTGCACAGCAAACCAAAAACACTTCTTATGGTTTTGTTATGATCCTCTTTCAGCGTATGATGAGCAGTTCTACCAAGGCAATACTGGATGCTATGCAGAAAAGAGCCGACAGGCTTTCTGGCGAAAGGCAGGAAGTAAATAAGGAAAACATGATCCGCAACATGGAGGAGTTTGGTTTTGAAGGCCAGATGGAAATGGATTTTGAAGAAAAGATATTCTCCATGGTTGAAGAAACTCAGGCAAACTATGATACAGAATTGAGCATCCTTCAAGGCTTAATCCGTGATGCCAAAGATTGTTTGGATAAAGAAACGGATGCCAAAGTAGAGTTTTTAATGAGCAAGCTATCGGAGTTAAAACGCATTGAACAGAACCCGGATTTAAAATTCCTGATTTTTACCGAGTTCACCAGTACCCAATACATGTTGAAAAAAGTATTGGAAGAAAAAGGTGGTTATATATGCGGAGCAATTAATGGTTCAATGGATTTTGACCAAAGAGTAAATGCGTTAAAACAATTTAAAGAAGGGTCTCAGATATTAATTTGTACAGATGCTGCCGGTGAATCACTGAACATGCAGTTTGCTCATATTGTCATCAACTATGATATGCCATGGAATCCAATGGTGTTGGAGCAAAGAATTGGTCGTGTTGATCGTATTGGGCAATCTTTTGAAGTACTTGCCTTAAACATGATGCTGGCTAATTCAGTAGATAAGCGGGTATATGAAGTAATTGAAACTAAACTAAATCAAATATTGAATGATTTGGGCATAGATAAAACTTCTGATGTACTAGATAGTACATTAGAACGGGACCAATTGAACCGTTTATACCTTACTTCATTATTAAATCCTGCAAAATTTGAACAAGCAAGTAATGACTGGTTGAATGAAATCAAAACCAAACTAAAGGAATATAAGAGTACGGAAGGGGCATTGCCTACAATGTCTTCTAAAGACATCAGAGCAGATAAGGTAGATGCCATAAAATATAGTCCATTACCTAATTGGCTAGAAAGTCTTACCAAACAATACCTAACAACAAAAGGCATAGCTTATCACAATTTGCTTGATGGTATGCGATTTAAGTTTCCGGGTCAAAAGGAAGGAATCTATACGTTTAACATCAAAGAAAGTGTAAACAATCCTATACCTGAACCCATCTCTTTACAACATGAAATTATTCAAACAATATTAAGGGATGCAATTCCATTTACAGTTTCTCAACAAATTCCAATTGTAAAAATTAAGCAAGGAAATTCTACAGCAGGGTTTTGGTCGTTGTGGCATTTAGAAGTTAAAAATCAATTTGAAAACAGCCAACTTATTCAGCCTGTTTTTATTTCGTCTGAAGATGAAAACTTTTCAGCATTTGCACAAAGTGTTTGGGATAAGTTGATACAGGAAAACGAATACTTTAATTGCATTGGAGTATTGCCAGTTGAGGACTCTAAAATGGTTTTTGAGGATATATCAAAAAAGTCAGAAGAGTTGATGCAAAAGAAATACGAGGAGTTTGAAAGAAGTATTCTCCTTAATTCTGAAAAAATTAAATCGAATAAAGAGAAATCATTTTTATTTCAAGAAAAGCAGATGAACCGCATTGGCATTGAAAATATTAAAATGTCCAGATTAAGTAGACTGCATAAAGAAAAAGAAATTTGGGGAGATACATTTCAATCTGCCGGACAAATAGTACCATCATTATCCTGCTTACTAATGGTAAAAATTGTAAATGAGTAACTGGATAGATAAATATAAAAAATTGGTGATTTCCAGTCACAAACAGCATATAATTATTGCTGACCAGGATAGCCTGTTTGAATATGAGGAGTTAAAACAAGCATTTGAAAGCGATGGATATAAAATAGTAGCTGGTAAAACAGATTTGGCAGTTAGGCTAATCTTTGAATTGCAGGTTAGAGAAGTCACTGACAAATACCTGATTATCGCTCCCAACAGCTACATTCCATTACCAGATATTGAACAACTGGTCCATTTTCAAGCATTAGGTTTATCAAAGTTGTTTCCAAATCTCGATGCAAAAGCTATCAAGGGTTTAAGCTTTAATGCACTATGTCTTCTTTCCAATATAAAGCCATACGAAGAATTAGGTCATGATAAGACCTTGAAATTTTTATTGGAGAATTTGTATAATGTGGATTTTGATACGCTGACCAATAGCAAAGCGAAAGAAAGAATAATGAATGCA
>JBBQXO010000199.1:0-7933 GCA_038209595.1 Chitinophagales bacterium | reverse complement strand
GGTAAATCATTTATTGATCCCAACAATACAGCGGATACCATGAGTATTTCTCTGGGAAGAGATAAGAGAGTAAGTATAAAAAGGGTTTTGGTAAAAGATGACAATAAAAATAAGCAACGAGGTGATAGCAAGTACGAATATTTCACTTATGAATTGGTGGTAAAAAATAATAAGAAACAGGCTATGAATATCTTATTGAAAGACCAATATCCTATGAGCAATACAAAGGAAATTGAGGTAAAGCTTGAAGATGATGGTAATGCGAATATCAATAAAGATTTGGGTGTATTGAATTGGAAAATATCTCTTGAACCTGGCGAAAGCAAAAAGATACGTTTTGGGTACAGTATAAAATACCCTAAAGATCTGCAATTGGTGATTCGATAAATTATTTTGTGTGTGAAAATCAAAAAAGCAGCCCGTGAAGGCTGCTTTTTCTTTGGAAGCATGTATGTTTTTGATTTTATATTATTTGGAAATTTTACTATTTATTCTTTTGATAATAGTATAGATGCCTTCTCTTACAAGGGTAATAAAAGGGAATATTATTAAGGCAATATATATTCCTTGAAAGAGAATGGGTAAAATATTTGAATCAGCATCTTTACCAGAAATTTATTTTGAATCATCAAGTTTTAGTTACAAACTAAAAGAGAATTCTTCAAAAATTGAACAAATTAAAAAATCAATGCAATATAAAATCTTATATTCAATATTTAATAACTGATTTTTTTCTGATGATATTGAATGGCAACCAAGCATAATACAACAAAATAGAACTTTAATGGTATTTTTCATTGCTGTTTTTTGGTGGAAAGGATTTAATTTATTTGAAAAGTGAATAATTAGGATCGGACATAAAAAGGGCGTATTTGGTAGAAAAAATTGCGTAATCCGGAAATCGTATCCCCATCCAAAAGTTTACCTCGTTTAGATTAGGTTCAACTTTAGGATTATCTCTGAATAAATAAGTTTTTTGATCTCTTTTAAATAATGATTCTCTCACTTTTGCCTGTGAACGTAAACTGATTTCGTCAATAGATGTATTATCTGCTGTTTCAGGTTCGTTAAACCAATATTGCTGCTTATTGGAATATTGTTTTCCCCATCTTTGATTTTTATTTGCATTTCAGCATATGTTAAGCATAATGTTTGGTCTGTAGTTTGGAGAAAAGTGAAATGTAAATTCCTTTCTGTTTCTTCTAATTTTCTTTTTCCTTCATTAAAAGAGTATTTTTTTCTGCTTACTACATGCAATTCGGAAATAGTTGTATCATCCATATTAATATAAAAAATCCTTTCTGTATTTAGTAAAGAATAATAACTTAGACTTAATTTCTTATCTGCAATTTTGAGTGCGCTTAAAAATCCAATTTTTAAGGGAATCATAGTGATCTTGTAATGAGTAGCTTGTCCTTCTTTATTATAAATTTTTTCAAATTTTTTTTCGAAATATTGCGGACCAATAGGTAGGTAATAACTGAAATCATAATTAAGCCACATATCAGATTGATGGGCATTTAGTTGATTTTCATTTTTTGATAGATTTCCGAATATTCTTTGCTGTTTATCCAGAATCCATGCATGCTTCTGCCTTGATCCTAAGAATAATGCCCAAGTAATATGATTTGTAAAACGTTCGCCGCTATTCTCTTTTATGTTAAGGGTTTCTTTTTGATTATTTACGATTTCCTCCACATAGCTTCTTGATAAATAGGATTGCCATTGCCTTTTTCCTAATGCTTTATTCATTGTATTTATTGCGGCATAAATCAATAAGGTATCAGCAGAAGGAGGACGATATATGACAGGTGGTAATTCGGGGCTAAGTAATTGCATGAATATTCGCAGGGTATCTTTTTGAGTTAAGGAAGTTAATTTTGAGGGTAGAATGAATTGACTTTCATAACCCATATAGGTTATCCTAATACTGTCTTTTTTTAAACCTTGAAAATTAGAAGGGATTGGTATTAAACCGAATTCATCAGATATCATTCCGGTTGTGAAATTATTAATGGATAGCGTAGCATATGAAAGGGGCAATCTGGATTGGCTATCAATAATTTGTATGCTTTGGGCGTCTAAGAAAAAGAAATTACCAAGGGATAAAAGTAGTACTATGGCATTGAATTTTTTTTTGAAAATTCATAAGGAGGCTTTTGATATTATTTACTATTATAAGCTAAACATAAGGAATATTTAAACATTAAAATGTTTAGAGAAATTAAAAATGTTAATAGAAAGGAACTTGCCTCATAGTTAAGGATAAGTGAACAAGCTTTGGTTAAATAGGAGGATGGCACAAATGAACCTTTAATACAAACCTTGAAAAAGATTGCTGAAAAGCTTGATGTTGATTTCAGAGCTTTTTTTGATGCATCTCCTCAACAAATCTTCAATTTTAACAATAGTCAGTATGGTGGACATATAATTAACGAACAGATTAGCAGGAATGACCAAATTTTAGAAAGAATATTACAATTATTAGAAGTACTTATTCAGAAAAATGTACAAAAGTAAAGTTCAATCTATCTCACCAACAAATCACATGGTTTCAACCCTGTATGCTTTTTAAAAGCGGTACTAAAGTGTGATATAGAAGAATAACCCAATAAGGAAGATACATCGGTTACGCTGAGACCTTTGTCATACAAGAGGTATTTGGCATGTTCCATCCGTTGGCTTTGGTAAAAATCAAAAATAGTGGTACCAAACATTTCTTTAAATCCTTTTTTCAGGTAGCATTCATTGGTAGCTACTTTTTTTGCAAGATCCTTGATCGTAATTGGGTCGCCAATATGTTGTAAAAGAATTTCCCTTGCTTTTATAATGGTATCACGTCCCCGTTCGTCTTCCAGAAATTTACATTGATATACTTTGTCGCGGTCACCTTCTCCAAACAAACAATCCATACTATAAATCAGTAAAAACTGTATCTGACTGTTGGTAAAGATATTTTCCATAGCCCCGCTGTATTTGTGGTTGAAGAGGCTGCTGAGGATGATCCGGTTTTTATTGCAAAGTGGTATAATGTGGTTTTCGGTTTGGGTATGTTCAAAATTCAGGTATCGTTCTGCTTCGCTTACTGTCGCCTTGGTGCTTACAAATTGTTTCAGGTAGCCATAGGTAAAGTTGAAGGAATATACATCCATGGTCTCTACTTCCTCTTTGCAATCGGAAAGTCCTGTTTTTTTGCAGCTAACACCGTCATCACATTCATCTTCATCGCAATAGGCTTTTCCGGCTATGCAAAATTTTAGTTCCAGCGCATTGTCATCATTACTTGCAGAAACATAGGTATAGGACATCATTCCTATATCATCAGTTTGCCAGCCGGGCTGTTTTACATAGCGTCGCATTTCGTAATTTACCGAATTGGGAATTTGTTTTTCCTTACTCGCTATCAGGTGCAACTCATCCACCATGAGGTCGCGACGAACACTTTCAGATATAATTGCTAATGATTTTGGCATAAAGCAAATATAAGGGTTTGATGCTTTGAAGGTTCTACGCATTGAAGTGGAAAATCAACTTTTGGATTTTCTTATCAATTTTTTTTTAAAAAAATTAACCAATTAATGCGATCATGGATAACTTTATACATGATTTTTTGTTGAAATTTTATGAAATATACATTCTATTTTCTTTATATATCTTACAGTTTATTTTCCATTTTTGTGGTGGATTTGCAAGCGCAGGGTGTTTATCGGTTTAAAAAGGCGGACCCACAGGGTTCTGGTAAGTTTTATTCTGGCCGCGAAATTGCTCCAGTAATGAGCCATTACGGTATTGGCTGGCTGGAGCGCAGCGAACGGGAGGAAGAGGAAAATGTAAGTTTACTTCTGAAAAATATGGCGTTGAAACCCGGCGAAACAGTCGCTGATATTGGGGCTGGCAGCGGATATCATTCCATCAGGATGGCAGCCATGGTGGGAAAGCAAGGGAGCATAAAAGCTATCGATATACAGCCCGAAATGCTTCAGTTTTTGCGGGAAAAGCTGAAAAATGAGGGCGTAGGCAACGTGGACCTGGTGCAAGGGACCGAAAAATCGCTGCAATTACCTGAAAATTCGGTGGACAAAATGCTGCTGGTAGATGTGTACCATGAGTTTTCTTTTCCTCTGGAAATGGGTAAGTCTATGTTTAACAGCTTAAAAAAGGGCGGTAAAGTGTATTTGATTGAATATCGGGCTGAGGATCCTACCGTACCTATAAAAACCCTGCATAAAATGACCGAAAAACAAGCTATTGCCGAAATGCAGGCAGTGGGTTTCCGGTTTGTGGAGAATATAGATAACCTGCCCTGGCAACATTGCCTCATTTTTACCAAATAAATTTTTTCTCCTAAAAATACAATTGTAAATAATTGATAATCAGTTATTTAAAGCATTTACTTGAGATTAAATCATTTTACCTGAAATAGGATAGTTTGTTTCTGATCCTTTTCCCCCAAAAATAATCCTTTTAATAATGTTGGAGGCGGTTTCAAAATCTCAGTTTCCCCCCTTTTCCCCGCATTTTTGGGGATAAATTGTCTGTTTTAAGCCTCCCTGCTATTGGCTCCCAACGGGCATTTCAGTACATTTGCATACTTTGTAAAAAGAGATGGATCCTGCTGCTTTCGGGCAGATTTTTCAGGAATCATATTTTCAGTTATAACAGCAAGGTCGTTAGCAACATATGAGTGAAGAAAGCAATGAAATGAAATCCCTCGCCCTGGGGAATTATGGGGCAGATAGTATTCAGGTTTTAGAAGGCTTGGAAGCCGTTCGAAAAAGACCGGCCATGTACATTGGGGATATTGGAGAAAAGGGTTTGCACCATCTCGTTTACGAAGTAGTAGACAACTCCATTGATGAAGCACTTGCCGGCTATTGCAGCCATATTGAGGTCATCATTCATGAGGATAACAGTGTAAGTGTGCAGGATGATGGACGTGGTATTCCCACAGCCATGCACACTAAAGAAAAACGTTCAGCACTCGAAGTGGTGATGACCGTTTTGCATGCCGGTGGCAAATTCGATAAAAATACTTATAAAGTTTCCGGTGGTTTGCACGGCGTAGGGGTAAGTTGCGTAAACGCCCTTAGTAAAGACCTTCATGTTACTGTAAGACGTGATGGTAAAGTTTACGAACAGCAATATAAAATAGGAATTCCTCAATACCCTGTTAGGGAAATTGGTGAATCAGATGAAACAGGCACCCATGTGCGTTTTTGGCCCGATGACAGCATTTTTCAGGTAACCGTTTACAAACGCGAAATCCTCGAAGCACGGCTTCGAGAACTTTCTTACCTCAATAAAGGAATCCGGATCAGTATGACTGATTTGCGTGAAATTATAGAGGGCGACGATGATGAAACCAAAAATGGCAAGCCCTATGGCAAAATTTTTTACAGCGAAGGCGGCATTGTAGAATTTGTGGCAATGCTTGATAAGGCAGGTAATCGTAATTCTTTGATTCCAAGGGTTATTTATTGCGAAGGACGGGATGATGTATCCAATGTGGCGGTAGAAGTGGCTATGTGCTACAACAACGGTTACAGCGAACATATTTTTAGCTACGTAAACAATATCAATACCATTGAAGGTGGCACCCACGTGGCCGGTTTCAGAAGAGCCATTACCCGGGTATTCAAATCATACGGAGACCGCGAAGGGCTTTTTGAAAGAGCTAAAGTAGAAATAGAAGGAGATGATTTCCGGGAAGGATTGAGTTCCATTGTAAGCGTAAAAGTGCCCGAACCACAGTTTGAAGGGCAAACCAAAACCAAACTTGGTAACAGCGATGTGGCGGGTACGGTGGAGGTAACGCTGGCAAGAGCGCTGGAAATTTATCTCGAAGAAAATCCCAAAGAGGCTAAAATCATCATTCAAAAAGTAATTTTGGCAGCGCAGGCACGGGCAGCAGCCCGAAAAGCCCGGGACATGGTACAGCGGAAAAGTGGTTTAACCGGTGGCGGATTGCCCGGTAAACTCGCTGACTGTAGCGAAAAAGATCCTGTAAAATGTGAGCTATATCTGGTGGAAGGAGACTCGGCCGGTGGAACTGCCAAGCAGGGCCGCGACCGCAGTTATCAGGCTATTTTACCATTGCGGGGTAAAATCCTCAACGTGGAAAAAGCTATGGAACACCGCATTTATGACAATGAGGAAATCCGAAATATGTTTACCGCACTTGGGGTAAAAATAGGAACCGCCGAAGATCCCAAAGCACTCGATATCTCAAAACTTCGTTACCACAAACTCATCATCATGACCGATGCCGATGTGGATGGAAGCCATATTGCTACCTTGATCCTGACCTTTATTTTCAGGTATATGAAAGCATTGGTGGAACAAGGATATGTTTATATAGCTCAACCTCCGCTATACCTTGTAAAAAAGGGCAAAAACCAGGAATATGCCTGGTCCGAGGAACAGCGTAAATTATTGATTGAAAAAATAGGCGGTGGCAACGAAAACAGCGTTACTACTCAGCGTTACAAGGGTTTGGGTGAAATGAATGCGGATCAGTTGTGGGAAACCACCATGAATCCCGTAAACAGAACCCTGCGTCAGGTAACCATTGATAGCGCAGCAGAAGCTGATCGGGTTTTCAGCATGCTGATGGGGGATGATGTAGCCCCAAGAAGGGAGTTTATTGAAAGCCATGCCCGCTATGCAAGAATTGATGTGTAGGTTGATTTAAGGGGAAGGCGTGGTGAGGCAAGCGAAAGGTGCAAATTATAGCAAGCAATTTCAATTGTAAAACGATATGCGGGAATTACTTATTCAGTATGCCTCTTAAAACGTGTGGGCCAACCATCGGCTTACCTATCATATTGATCAGCTATCTCCGGACAAGCTTGATGGAACATGTTCCATCAAGCTTTAGCAGCCTCTATAAAACCATGCTCCATTTGTGGGATGTGGAAAGTATATGGTGGCAGCGGATGCGGCTACATCAGTCCCTTGTTATTCCTTCTGAAACCTTCGATCCATCTATGAAGGATGCCATAAATGGGCTCATTCAGCAATCTATGCAGTGGGAGAAATTTATCATGGAGGATCTTGATTCGGATGCCATTAATAGCGATCTTTTTTACCAGAATTCCAAAGGGGAAGCCTTTCGGCAGCCTGTTTATCAAGTATTGCTGCATTTGTTCAACCACCAAACCTACCACCGGGGACAATTGATCACCATGCTGCATGCGCAAGGTGAAAAAGTATTGCCCGCAACTGATTTTATCGTTTACTCGAGGGGCATTAAAGTATAGAGCTGACTTAACTCATGGTCAAGTCAGCTTTTTTTAACCATCTTCGTTTCTAAAGAAATTTGAATGCCTGATTTTCCATCCGATTTACAAATTGCCCAAAAGGCTTCTATCCAACATATCCGGGAAATTGCCGCCCGTATTGGCATCCTGAAAGATGATCTTGAGTATTATGGCAAACACAAAGCCAAGTTACCACTCAAGTTGATCAACGAAGAACAACTTACCAAAAGCAAGCTAATCCTTGTAACCGCCATTACGCCAACGCCTTACGGAGAAGGAAAAACTACCATGAGCGTCGGTCTTACCGATGGATTGAATTTTATTGGTAAAAAAGCAATCGCCGTATTGCGTGAACCATCACTTGGACCCGTATTTGGCATGAAGGGTGGGGCAGCAGGCGGCGGCTATGCACAGGTCATTCCCATGGAGGATATCAACCTGCATTTTACCGGTGATTTTTCTGCTATTGAAAAGGCCAATAATTTGCTATCGGCGCTGATTGATAATAACCTGCAGGATAAAAAAAGGAACCTTGGTATTGATCCCCGCACCATTGTATGGAAAAGGGTCATGGATATGAACGACCGGTCTTTGCGGCAAATTACCATCGGTTTGGGAGGTAAAAATAATGGCATTCCCCGCGAAGAAGGATTTAATATTACACCTGCTTCTGA
>JBBQXO010000198.1:0-8013 GCA_038209595.1 Chitinophagales bacterium | reverse complement strand
AAACGCGAAACATCCAAGGGCTGAAAGCCCGATTCAATATAGCGAGGTCTGAAAGGCCTCGGATCTTTTTAGTGCGAGGAAATGTGAGAAGTGAAATGTGAAAAGTGAAAAGTGAAAAGTGAGAAGTGAGAAGTGAAAAGTGAGACGGGAGAGAATGAGAGAGTGAGAGTTGTGCGAGGAGTGAGACGTGAAAGGGGAGCTGTGGAAAGGTAGGGTGTGGTGAACGAAGGCACGGCTCGTGCCGCAGAGAATGACAAGACAGGATAAGAAAGATTTTCAGGTACATTTTTGCGTGCTGAACCAGTGCAGCGAAATACAAGCTCCGTTAGGAGCGGCATATCGGTAGCCGCCGGTGAAGCCGGCGGATTGGAAGAATTAGGAAGCAGGCAGAATCCCGTAGGGATGGCACAGTTGGAGGTGAGAGGTGAAAAGTGAAAAGTGAAAAATGAAAAGTGAAAAGTGAAAAGTGAAACGCGAAACATCCAAGGGCTGAAAGCCCGATTCAATATAGCGAGGTCTGAAAGGCCTCGGATCTTTTAGCGCAAGAATCTGTGAAAAGTGAAAAGTGAAAAGTGAAAGGTGAAACGCGAAACATCCAAGGGCTGAAAGCCCGATTCAATATAGCGAGGTCTGAAAGGCCTCGGATCGTAGCGCAAGAATCTGTGAAAGGTGAAAAGTGAAAGGTGAAAAGTGAAAAGTGAAAAGTGAAAAGTGAAACGCTTAACATCCAAGGGCTGAAAGCCCGATTCAACATAGCGAGGTCTGAAAGGCCTCGGATCTTAGCGCAAGAATCTGTGAAAAGTGAAAAGTGAAAAGTGAAAAATGAAATGGGAAAGATGAAACACACCGGATCATAAATACGACGATTCAGCATATGGGATGCACAGGTGGATGTTCTAAAAAAAATGAAAATTAAAAACCAATAATTATGAAAGAATACAGAGTGGAAGTACTGAATTTTTATTCCAAATTGACATGGGATAAAGACCATATTGCAAAAAGTTCGGAAATTGAGATCCAGCAATAATTGAATGAGTACGCTCAGAAAGGTTTTAGGTTGATATCTACCAGCTCAGCAGGTTTTGGATCCGCTATTTACATTTACCTTTATTTCGAAAAGGAATTTTAGCGCAAGTAATTTTTCGGGTTCTTTTGAGGCTATTAAAAGGCTCTTTTTAATAGAGATTCCTTACAAAAAGTTTTCGTTGAATTCAATAGCCCGCCACAACAATACGTTACTTCCTATTTATCTTAAAAAATTAAGTACCGTATTATTTTCATATTTTTTGTGTGGAGCAAAAGAAACCCCTACTTTTTTATACTGATCGTCAAGCATAACCTTTCTGTGCCCCAAGGATGGAACCCCTTCGTCAATCAAGAGCGATAATATGATCTCAACAGGATCGCTGAAGCCGTAATGGCAACACTCGGCATGGAAGTATTTTTGTTGGGTGCAAAGTGTTGATTGCCGTTCATGTCCGGTATAACTATTTTTACCCGAGGATATAGCATGGCACCTTGCGCTTACCCACGCAAGACTGTCGGGGGTGAGGATAGCTTTAGGGGGAAGCACGGATAGTTCCTCAACCAACGAAATAAAATAGCTGGATTGACGCAGTTTGGGTGTTCCCTGTGTTTCTGGCCAGAAACCTAAAACCGTTTCGGTGAATTGTTGAGGATACTGACGGATCAGATTGAGTACATAAAGGATATCCTTTTCCCGATTGGATAGATATGGAGTATTTTTACCAGTATTACAGGCCTCGTAAAGGGGTTTGTTCCAAAGTTCGTTATATACCCCTAATGGATTCTGGTTTTCCACTACCTCAAAAATGGATTGAAAAGGCGACAGAAAAGAAAGAAAAAGAAGTGGAATAAATGAGAATATTTTCAAGTTTTTTACTTTTTTAAACGTTAGATGATCCAAAGATTATACGCAAAATGAGTGCGAGCCGTGCAGGTAAGGCCTATATTTGTTACATCTTGCAACAAACATACGCGATTCAATTATGGAAGACCCGTACTCGAAAGCTCACATTATGAAAAAATTATCATTAAGTTTTAGATCCATATTTTTTTTGAGCCTGCTGATAGTTGGTTGTAAGGCAAAAGTGGAAACTCCTTTAAACGAACCGCCAACCTGGGCTGCTGAGGCCATCTGGTATCAGATTTTTGTAGAGCGGTTCAACAATGGAGATACCACCAATGATCCTACCGCTGCTGATATAGCCATTCCCGCTATTGGGGTAAAGGCTCCCGAAGGCTGGCATACCACCGGCTGGACAGGCGACTGGTATGCAAAGGATTCCTGGTACGACAGCACCAAGCGGTTTAACAACAACCTGCAATACCGTCGCTATGGGGGTGACCTGCAAGGTGTTATTGATAAGTTGGATTACCTGCAGGATCTTGGGGTGAATGCACTCTACCTGAATCCCATCAATGATGCCCCTTCTTACCACAAATACGATGCAAGCAGTTACCATCATGTAGATGCCAATTTTGGCCCCGATCCGGAAGGTGACCGCAAACTGATGGCAGCCGAAAATCCTGCGGATACGGCAACATGGCAGTGGACTGCCGCCGATAAGCTTTTTCTGAAACTGGTGGATGCGGTTCACCAACGTGGTATGAAAATTATTCTCGATTTTTCGTGGAACCATACCGGAACCCGTTTTTGGGCATGGCAGGATGTGTTGGAAAAGCAAGAGCAATCTATTTATAAAGATTGGTATGCCATCAACCGTTTTGATGATAAAGCCACTCCGGAAAATGAATTCAGTTATGAAGGTTGGCTGGATATTGCAAGCCTGCCCGAAATAAAAAAAGTAAACCTTACCACCGGGCGGAAGATTGGATTTCCTTATGAAGGCGATATAAACCCCGGAGCCAAAGCCCATATTTTTGAGGTAACCAAAAGATGGCTGGCTCCTGATGGAGAAGTAAAAAATGGAATTGACGGTTATCGGCTTGATGTAGCAGACCATATCGGGATGGTATTTTGGCGTGATTGGAGAAAACAAGTACGAAGCATAAATCCGGATGCCTATCTCGTAGGTGAAGTATGGTGGGAGCAATGGCCCGATGTGCTGATGGATCCGGTACCTTATACAAGCGGGGATGTATTTGATGCGGTCATGTTTTATCAGGCTTACCGACCGGCACGTTACTTTTTTGCTCAAAGTGATTTTTCCATTGATGCCCGGCAGTTAAAGGACAGTCTGACTTTTCAATGGGCGCGTTTGTTGAAGCCCAACCGCTATGCCATGATGAATGTAAGCAGTACCCATGATGCACCAAGGTTGCTTTCAGATTTTGAGAACCGTAACAAATATAAATTCCGTGCGAACCCTTATGAGGACTCAAGCTACATCAGCCGGATGCCATCGGAGGAGGCCTACCAACGGTTGCGGCTTTACCTTGTACATTTATTTACCATTATAGGTGCTCCGCAAATATGGAATGGCGAAGAGATGGGTATGTGGGGAGGCGATGATCCCGATCCGCGTAAACCGTTGTGGTGGAAGGAAAAGTCTTTTGCCCCCGAAACTGCAAACAATATTCAGCCCGGAGCTTCTGAAAAAAGTAAGGTCAATTTTAACGAGCAGCAGTTTGCCTTGTATAAAAATCTGATTGCCATACGTAAAGCCAATCCGGTGCTTATGCATGGAGAGATGGACTTTTTTTTAACCGCCGGACAACGGTTGGGTTACAGGCGTTTTAATGAAAACGAAGAAGTGTTGGTACTCTTTAATCTTGAAGGGACGGGTTGTACTTTTAACCTGCCCAAGGTGGGACATTATACCAACCTGTTAAATGGGGAAAAAGTAGATGGGAAAACGGTAAAAATCCCAGCTATGGAGGCAGTGGTACTTAGGAGAAACTAATCTTCAGGAAGGAGTGCTAACAGATGTCTTTATGAAAAGTCATCTGGAGAAGTTACAAGCATTGAAAGTTGGGTACCACTCAAAAATATAGCGTACAAGATTGCGGGGTCTGATAATGGCCCTTGAGAAGGAAGGGTATGCCCCTAAAAAGATTATCCTTTTCGTTAGCTATGCCAAAGGCCATCCGCATGGATAATTATGATATTGATGTGGCTATTTGGGCAGAGGGTTTCTCAGAATACATAATACTGGATATAAAAAAAACTTTTCCCTTTGCCGCCTTCTTTTCACCCCATTGAATTACACCCTTTCCATATCTCTGAAAAGAGGGGTGATAACCCTTTTATTGGGGAAAAAGAAGCAACTGATAAAGGTTATTCGTACGTGTTTAACAAAAAACCTGCTGGTTCAAATAGTTGATATGATACTATAGTTACAATTCTTAATATTGATGGATATTGTTTCATTTTTGTTTCCTAATGGCAACATGCGAATACATAAGTGGCTGGTGCCCAAAAAGAGAAGGGAATAGAGTGGTGATTTGTATGGGCTATGTATTTATGATTACATGTGATACTAAGCCTTACCGCCGAAAACCGCCTTACAAGCATGTATTCAATCTTCTATACCTATCATTTATTACCTTTACGGCCATAATGGTAAAAATAGGCTCCGTCTTACTTCCCGAATTTCCCCTTTTACTTGCACCCATGGAAGATGTGAGCGATCCGCCTTTTCGGTCGGTTTGCAAACTTAACGGTGCCGACCTGATGTACACAGAATTCATAAGCAGTGAAGGGCTGATAAGGGACGCCATCCGCAGCAGGCAGAAGCTGGATATTTTTGAAGAAGAGCGGCCTGTAGGCATACAAATATTTGGTGGCGATGAAGATGCCATGGCAATGAGTGCAAAAATAGTAGATGCTGTAAACCCTGATTTGCTGGATATAAATTTTGGCTGCCCGGTAAAAAAAGTGGTAAACAAAGGTGCCGGTGCCGGGGTGTTAAAAGATATTGACCTGATGGAGAGGCTTACCAGAGCCTGTGTGCGCAGTACCAACCTGCCTGTTACAGTAAAAACCAGGCTTGGCTGGGATTTTGATTGCATTAATATTGTGGAAGTAGCCGAGCGCATGCAGGATGTGGGTGTGCAAGCCATTGCCATTCATGGTAGAACACGTAGTCAGTTGTACAAAGGCGAGGCTGACTGGAGCTATATAGCCCAGGTGAAAAACAATCCCAGGATGCGCATTCCCGTTTTTGGTAACGGGGATATTGACAGTCCTGAAAAAGCTCAGGAATATAAAAATCGCTATGGAGTGGATGGCATTATGATTGGCCGCGCTGCTATAGGATATCCCTGGATTTTCAACGAGATTAAACATTACTTCAAAACAGGAGAACACCTGCCCCCGCCTGATATTCACCAACGGGTTTCGGTAGTAAACAAGCATGTAGCGGGCAGTGTGCTGTGGAAGGGCGAAACGCTTGGCATCCTTGAAATGCGCAGACATTATACCAATTACCTGAAAGGCTTGCCCAACATACGCGAATACCGTACTAAATTGGTAACCGCCAAAACCCTGCCTGAAATAGAACAACTGCTTCAGGAAGTTGTAAGGGTATATGATGGATTTGCCTTTGAACCCCGTAAGGTAGAAATGGCCGCTATGGCTTATAGTTGCGGTTGATACTTCCGGAATGGGGATTTTTATAGGTTTCAATTACTCATTTTTGGTACTGCCTTTACTTCCTGCTAAAATAGCTTATCGGGTCAATTAATTTTACTTTTGTTAACAAAATGAAAATTGAAAGGCTATAAACTTTTACACTATTTTTTTTAATTTCAACAACGCATCTTACTATATATATTTAATTTTTTACCGGGTGCTAATTGATTTTGTTTTGCCTTAATGGTTGCATCCTTTGCTTCTTATCAAATTGGGTGGAAGCGCAAGTTTGAATAAATTGGGAATAAAGCATAAAAAGGGAAAATATTTACTACATTGCCTATTGAAATGTACCTGATGCTTACTTTTTGTATAGAAAATGAAAAATAAAATAATAAAGGCTGTATAAACGTTTATGGCAGCACCTGAAGCGTTACCTTCAATTATAAAAACAGATTGGATATATTGTACTGTACAAGCAGCAAAATGGAGCTTTTTGAAGCTAAACGTATTTTTAAAAGCATGTACTACAGTGCCTGCAACAAACTTATAAAGCGGCAAAAGTTGGAACTTATCTACTGCATTTATAAGTAAGTACCTTATTTAAAATGTACATGTAATGAAAATTCCAATGTATTGAAAACTGATTATAAAAAGTATGAAAAATAAAAAATTTTATGTAGAATACCATTACTTGGTAAGATTTTTTATTGCATTGGGCTTTTGCCTGACAGGCATATTTGTAAATGCTCAGAGTTTAAACAGAAGTAATATTGTATCGCAAGAATTAAGCGATAAATATTCTGCTTTTATTAAAAACAGAGATTCGCTTACAGCTTCTGCTTTTATTGAATCGTTTACTTATCATTTGATGCTTTCAAGTTTACCCTTAAATGAAGCCCGGCAGTATATAACAAAGTTAGAAAGAGATAAATTTATTCAGTTTTCTAAAACTCCATTTGATTTTAAAATCGAACTATTAAAATTTATTTTCGCCTACAATAAAAGAGATACACTAGAATACAACCAAATTCTTAACAACGTAAAGACTAATTTAGCCAATGATAAAAGATATAATGATTTATTTCAATTTAATTCACTAGTAGCCAATTTTTTCTTTAATCTGGGAAATCTTCAGGGAGCATTACCTTATTATTATGAAAATGAAAAGCTTAGCACTCTATACAGGTATAGTTTTAATTCACGAGCCTCAAACCTAATGTTAATTAAAAATACAAACTTTATTGGTTACATATTTAACAGAGATAAAAAGTTAGATTCTGCTTTAATATATTTTTCTAAAAGTTTAGCTATAGCAGAACAATCCAATAATGAAGCGTGGACAGGAATACTTTCAGGAAATGTTGGAGGTGTTCTTTTGTCCTATAAAAGGTTTGACGAAGCTGTTCCATTATTAAAAAAAGATATTTTTTTATCTTTGAAATACAACCAAATAGGAAGTGCTATCAATGCGTATTTTGCACTGTCCGAAATTGCCTGGATGAATAAAGATCCTGTATTACTTCAAAAGTACACTGATACTATAGTGATGTTATTGCAATCGCCAGGTCTAGATAACTTAGAGGAAAGAAGAGAACTCTATATATATCATGACGAGTACATGGGAAGACTAAAGGCCTTGCAGGGAAATGCAGGGGAGACACAGGAGTATTTTATTAAGGCAATTGATTCGATTAAAGCAAATAATGAGATCGTTAGTAAAGAGAATAAAGAAAATATAAATGGGAGATATTTCAGGGAAAACATCGTATTGCAGTTAGGGGAGTTAGAAGAAAATAGCAGGAAAAGAACGTTAATTGCCAGAAGTTTTTTCTTCATACTGTTGTTGGCTGCTATATTTATATTTTTACAATATAGATTTACTAAAAAGTTGCAAGAAAAAAATAAGGAAATAGCCCGTCAATCAAAAGATCTTCAGGAATTGAATTATCAAAAAAATAAATTGTTTGCCATAGTAGCCCACGACCTTAGAAACCCATTGGCTGGCTTACAAGGTTTACTTTCGTTATCCAAAGAAAAACTGATTGATGAAAATGAATTTTTTCTTTACAGAGATGATGTATCAAAGTCCTTAAAAGGATTGAATGGCACACTGGAAAATTTATTGGTGTGGGCCAATAATGGAATGAAGCAGGGTATAAAGGCCAGTATGACTACCATAAGGGCTCAAACAATTGTAGCGGAAATTATAGATCAGGTTACGCCCGGTTTAAATGCGAAAAATTTGCGCATTACGCAAAATATGGAATTTGATGGAAACATACAAGCCGATGAAAATTTTCTTAAAGTGATTCTACAAAATTTAATTACCAATGCAGCAAAATTTTCGAATGAAGGGGATGAAATAAAATTCATTTTAAAAGCAGACCCTTCTGTTCCTAAAAGAGTATTATTTATCATTCAGGATCAGGGTTTGGGCATGACGGAGGAAAAAA
>JBBQXO010000197.1:0-8029 GCA_038209595.1 Chitinophagales bacterium | reverse complement strand
ATGTCCACCCCCTCCATACAGCGACAATCCATTCTTTCCACTATCGTCATTTTTGCCGGGTTTGGTTTTGGGGCATTGAACCTGATTGTTTTGCAACCGCAAATACTTACTACAGAGCAATGGGGCATGACAAGGGTGGTGACCGAAATAGCCGTTTTGATGGCAAGTTTTGCCACTCTTGGGACCACCTCAGTCATTGCAAAATTTTTCCCTTTTTTCAAACGGTATCTTCCTGATGATAAAAATGATCTGACCAGTCTGACTTTAATGGTTTTTTCCGCAGGGCTTCTGCTTACCATTCTTACTCTTTGGATAGCAAAACCACATATGGTTTACCTTTTTGGTAAACGCACCCCCTATTTTGAGATTTATTATTATGTAATTACTTGCTTTGTAATATTCCAGGCCATTTTTATGTACCTGGAAGTGCAGGCCTGGTTTGTAGGTAAGGTAGTGGAAACCAATATCCTTAAAGAATTGGTTTTCCGCATCCTCACCACCCTTTTACTGATTCTTTTTGCTGTTAATCTATTGTCCTTTGATGGTTTTATGTGGCTATTTGGCTGCCTCTACTTACCCGCGGTAGTTTACCTTTATTTCCGTTTAAGGCATTCTGGAGCTTTACGTTTCCACTTTAAAATAAGTGCGCTTACCAGAAGGCTGTACCGGAAAATGCTCTCATTGGGCAGCTTTGTATTTTTAACCAGCCTGAGCAATATCGCCTTTGTAGTTTGCGATACCCTTTTCCTGGCAAGCATGTACAATTTTAGTCAGGCTGCGGTATATTCGGTAGCTCAGTATTTCAGTCAGGTGCTCGAAGTACCTATGAGAAGTATGCAATCCAGCAGTATTCCCCTGATAAGTGAGTATTGGCGGGCGAAAAACATGACCGGTCTCCAAAGCATTTACCGGAAAAGCTGCATTAACCTACTGATAGCTGGAGTGGGTTTGGGCGGCCTTATACTCATCAATTTGCATAACCTGGAACGTTTTTTCCCAACCGATTATGCCATGATGATGCTACCATTATCCCTGTTGATTATTGCCCGATGGATTAATTTAGGAACTGGCCTCAATGCTATTCTCATTCAATTAAGTACCTTCTGGCGATTTGATTTTACCAGTACACTCATTTATTCAATTATCGGTATCCCACTCAATTACCTGCTCATTCGTAATTTTGGTATGGTTGGTGCGGCAATAGCCAATATTATAGCCGTTTTACTATATAATGCCATACGGTTTGGTTTTCTATATTTTAAGTTTGGATTGCAACCTTTTACCTGGCGAAACGCAGTACTCGTACTGGGAGGAATTGTTCTTATAGCCGGATTTCTACTTATTCCTCCCCACAACAATCTGTATGTTGACGGAATATTACGAAGTAGTCTTTTTGCCGGGCTTTACGTTTTGTTTGTGTTAAAAACTAACTTGAGTACGGAAGTGAATACACTCTGGAATAAATGGGTTCTCCGAAAAAGTTAAAGCATTCTATTATTGCTCATGTTCAAATGCACAACCTCGATTTTTACATTTTGACATTTTGGTAAAATGATCCTATGAAAAAAGTACTCATCATAACTTACTACTGGCCGCCAAGCGGAGGAATCGGGGTACTGCGTTGTCTTAAATTTGCTAAGTACCTCCGGGAGTTTGGCTGGGAGCCGGTTATTTTTACCGCCGAAAACGCCCACTACCCTTCGCTGGATTACGGCAATGAAAAAGACATTCCAAAAGACGTTACTATTTTAAGACAAAAAATATGGGAACCGTACAACCTTTATAAATGGATTACCGGACAAAAAAAGGATGCCAACGTCAACAATGTTTTTTATGCCTCTGAGAAAAAACAAGGTTTTTTGCATAAGGCTTCGGTTTTTATAAGAAGTAACTTTTTTATTCCGGATGCCCGGGCGCAATGGATTCAGCCTTCGGTGAATTATCTGGTGCAATACCTGAAGGAAAACCCGGTGGATGTGATACTGAGTAATGGGCCACCGCACTCCAATACCCGGATTGCCAATCTGGTAAAAAAGGCTACGGGTATCCCCTGGCTGGCCGATTTTCAGGATCCGTGGTCGCAGGTTGACTATTTTGCCATGCTGCATCTTACTTCCTGGGGATTAAAAAAACACTTGCGAATGGAGCAGGAAGTTTTCAGGGATGCCGATGCAATTACCATTGTGAGCGATTCCTGGAAAAAAGACCTCGAGAGAATAGGTGCCCGAAATGTTTCCATTTTGCCTTGGGGATATGATGCCGACGATTTTAAGAAGTTGAGTAAAAAATCCTCGGCAAAATTCACAATCACCCATATTGGTATACTTGGCAGCGATCGCAACCCAGAAGACCTTATTAATGCATGCACCCAGCTTGACCAAGAATTACCAGATTTCAAAAAAGACCTGTGCCTGCAGTTGGTTGGGCTGGTGGATCGCGGTATTCTAAATAAACTGCAGGTGGCCGGTTTTGAAAAGCAAGTTGAGCTAACCGGGAATATTCCAAGGCACGAAGCTTTACAACTCACACTCAATTGCCGGGTACAGCTTTTAATGCTGAACAAACAGGAAAATGCCGAGGGCAGAATACCAGGGAAACTTTTTGAATATCTCGGGGCAGGCAATCCAATTCTTTGTTTTGGCCCACCAAAAAGTGATGTGGCAGATATTTTACTTAAAACCCAACAGGGTTATTATTGCCCTTTTGAAGACACCAATACCGCCATTTCCTGCCTGCGCATCCTTTATCAACAATACCTTTCAGGCTCCCTGCCACAGTATGGAACTGAAAAAATTCTGCCATATGCAAACAGGTCAATTACAGCAAGCCTGGCCCAAAAACTCCAAGAAATCTCAGATTAACAAAAGAAATTCTTAACAAAAAGTGCAAAGAGGGTATAATATATTGCCAAAATTACCTGCTTAATTAAAACTCCTTTGTATTTTTATTGTAATTAATATGACAGACTTTACGAACAATATTATGAAATGTATAAAAAGAGAAGCCATTAAATATTTCTTAGCCGCCATTTGCCTCCTATTGGTCATGCAGCAGGGCTTAGCTCAGCAGGTGTGGTATAGCGAGCCAGACAAGAGTGAAACCCGGCAAACCAACTTTGATATTATCGGCCGTTACGACGACAAAGTATTGATTTTTAAAAACAACCGGAACAGCAATTATATCTCTGTTTACAACGACGAAATGCAGTTGGTTTCCAACGTAGACCTGGACTTTATTCCCAACAAGATAATAGAGTACGACATTTTACCATTCAACAATTTCAGTTACTTGTTTTACCAATATCAGCAGCGAAACATTGCTTACCTGATGGCAGTAAAAATTGGTCCGGATGGCAAACCCTTAACCACTCCATTTGAACTGGATACCACGACCATTAACTATAATGCCAGTAATCGGGTTTACTCCGTCCTCGCTTCAGAAGACAAAACTAAATTAATGGCATTCAAGATTAATTCAAAAAATGACCAACTGCTTCTTTTTGAAACCAATCTTTATGATGAAAATCTCGGTGCTATCAATGCTTCTACCCTGCAACTGCCAATGAATGACAGATTCGATTTTTTGACAGATTTCTTCCTGGACAATGATGGCAATCTGGTATTTGGAAAAGGTAGACGAAAAAGCTCAGAAGATAATATCAATCAATTTTACCTGATTTCCAAGCCCCCAAAGGCGGACATTTTCGTTTTAAGAGAACTGAAATTTGAAGGCATCATGCTCGATGAAGTAAAACTGCGTATTGACAATTATAACAAAAGATATTTATTTACAGCCTTTTATTACAAAGGCCGCCGAAACAGCAATATTGAAGGCGTGGCCAACTCTCTGTTTGATGCGGAGAAAAAACAGTGGATGGTACAGAACGTAATTCCACTTAGTGATGAACTTCGGGCGGATGCAAGAACAGATAACAACATTAAATCAGCTTTTAATGATTATTATATTAAACAAATCTTTATAAGAAAAGATGGTGGATTTGTAATGAATGCCGAATCCGTTTATACCACTTCCCGTGGTGGTGGCGGTTTTAATCGCTGGGATATGTTTGGCAATCAAGGTATGATGGGCTCGCCTATGGGTTGGGGAGGCTGGGGCATGATGGGCCCTGGCGGGTTTGGTTCTCCCTTTGGTCGTGGATTTAGTAACGTTACCCGTTTTCATGCAGATAATATAATAGTGCTTGTCTTTAATGCTGAAGGACAACTGTCCATAAGTAATGTCATTAGAAAAAGCCAGTTTGACGACGAATCGGATGCCATGGTAAGTTACCAAACCATAAATAGCGGGAGCGCTATCCATTATTTATATAACAATTATGAACGTCGCGACGTAGTACTTTCCTTCCAAAGCCTCAATAGTGATGGGAAGGTAATTCGTAACCCCACTATGAAGGGGCTTGATATGAAATATGAGTTTATGCCACGTTTTGCCCGACAAATTGCCGCAAGAACAGTTATTGTCCCTTGCTTCACCCGCAATCAGTTATGTTTTGCAAGAGTAGATATTTATTAATTTATACAGCCAATTGGCTTGAAAAACCTAATGCTGAGTAGTCACCTGAAGTGATAACCAAAGACCAAAATATAGCCTTGTTGATAGTTGGTCATGCAGCTTTGACCTTTTCCATTTTGACAGAGTATGCAAACTATTGCTTTGCCAGAGAAAAGGGTTTAAGAAAAGAAGCATTTAAGCACCTTTACAACTTCCTTCAATCAACCTGCAATTGGACACATGACCAAAAGATAGAGTTCGTAAAGTTTCTTTTTCTCTTTTTTGAGACAGTAGAAGAAGCGGACTATGGACCTTTCCCGCAGCCGCTAAGTGAAAAGTTGGTGAGGCCCATATTAGAAGGCTGGTGCAAGGAAGAAAACAAAGACGAACGACCGTTCCGCTGGTATGGAACCTATTATAGAAGTGAAGACCATTTGTTTTATGCTCTTAAACTCAATCCTAAAGACGACATATCCAGACAGCAATTATTAACTTGGTGGACATCCAACATTTATTATTCTATACATCATTTACCCGATGGCTATATTGGCGACCCAAATGAGGACTTGCAATTAGCAGAAAAAGCTAAAAACCATATTGAACAATTTACAGATCCAAACCTCAAGGACCATTGGATGAAAGAACTTGAAGTTGACTTGGAATTTGTAAGAAATTACCTTGAATGGAAAAAATCAAGGCATTCAAACTTTGAACAATGGGGGAAAGAGAACAATAAAAAGGTTTCTTATAGCACAAAAGCTTACTACTTCAGCAAATAAGCAATGACTAAATAAAAGTATTGGCAGAAGCCGTGTTTAAGCAATTACAGCATCAACTGCCTGTTATAGGGGCAGGGTAGGTAACTTTCGCCTAATTGCAAATTATCCACTTATATTACTATTTTCATCATCGGTTAGCTGCACTAGATGGAAGTTCGCAGCCTTCGTCAATACTCGATATAAAAAGCCCTCTGGAAACTAAATTTCATAGGGCTTTTTATTTAAGACAGGCTAAATCATAAAAAAAGAGGCGTACCTGTCTGCAGGGAACGGGTCCTTTGGTACCTTTGCCTTCTTCAAAATTGTGAAGCATACCCATGATTGATTTTTTCCGACGTAATAATTCTTTTCATATTCCAATATTGGTACTGTTGGCTTTTTCATTGAAGCTCGGTTATTTTGGAAAAAGCCCGGAACAAAGCGCTCTTGGGAAAAAAAGCCCTGGCGGATTGCTAGACCCATTTTTGTACAACAATTTTACCCAAAACCTCGATCCTTTTTTTGTAAATGGTGTTGCAGTGATTCTATTATTGTTCAGTGCTGTTTATCAAAATCAGGTTTTGACCAACCGGAGGATGTTTCAAAGAAGTCATATGCTTACCGGGCTAAGTGTTTTGCTTTTCACTTCCCTGTTTCCAGTGGAATTTGAGCTGCACCCTACCATCGTTTTATTGCCCTTTACCATATTTTTATATCAGCAAATGACAGCATTACAAAATGCCCAAATGCCTTTAGCCGTCATCACCAATATCGGGCTTCTGTGTGGAATTTCGTCGATCTTATATCATCCCTTTTGGTGGATGCTTCCCTGCAGCCTTGTTGTCCTCGCTCAGATCCGTTCATTTCGGTGGAATGAGTGGATTTTAATGATTCTTACCTTTTTTACCCCTTTCTACTTTATACTGACCTATCAGTTTTTAACCGATCAATGGCAGCCTCGCTCTCTTTTTCCTGCATGGGGTTATCCGCAGATGCTTAAAGTACCTGCTTTACCATGGATTATTGCCATAGCCGTATCTATCCTTTGGGTGGGGATTGGATTTTTCAGATGGCAATCGGGAAAAAGCCGGATGCTGATACAAGCAAGGAAAAACTGGTATATTCTTTTAACCATAGGCTTATTTACTTTACCAACGTTGTTTTATCCTTTTGGGAATACCGCCGAAGGGTTGACTTTGCTTTCCATTTCTGCGGCACCTTTTGCAGCACATGCTTTTGGAGAAGGCAAAAAAAAGTGGCCTGCCAACCTGTTACTGATAATGCTCTTATTCACTGCAGGATATATGGTATGGTCAGTTTGGGGAGGCAACTTTTAAAAAACCCACCCTTTCTGCGAGTGCATTCCATGTATATTTGCGTTGCATGGGGGTTTGGTATCAAAATGCAGATAGCTGAACATTTGTTAGGAAAGAACCAATAATTCAACCTCCATGCTTACCTTAAAACATTGAAAAATGACTTTTTTATTTGGAATCATATAAATAATAAACACAGATGAAATTTGGTATCGTTGTTTTCCCGGGTTCTAATTGTGACAGAGACATGTATGAAGCCTTGCATACTGACCTGAAACAGGAGGTTCATATGCTTTGGCATAAAAACGAAGATCTGAGTGCTTTTAATGAGGAGGACTGTATTATATTACCTGGCGGATTCAGTTACGGGGATTACCTGCGTTGCGGAGCTATTGCCCGTTTTAGCCCGATGATGAAAAGTGTCATTGAATTTGCCAAAAATGGCGGCAAAGTACTTGGAGTATGCAATGGTTTTCAAATTTTGTGTGAGGCAGGTTTATTACCCGGAGCACTTTTGAGAAACGCCAACCAAAAATTTATTTGTAAAAACGTTTTCCTGAAAGGGAAGCGGGGTATTACCTACACAATACCCATTGCACATGGAGAGGGAAGGTATTTTGCCGATGAAAATACTTTGAAGGAAATAGAATCCAATTCACAGGTTATTTACAGGTATGTAAACCAAGAAGGGGTACAACGCGAAGATGGCAATCCCAATGGCGCTATCAATAATATTGCGGGAATTACCAATAGGCAAAGAAATGTATTTGGTTTGATGCCACACCCTGAAAGAGCCTGCAACCCGGTTTTGGGAAATACCGATGGGGTTCAGATATTTAGTGAACTAGGCTTGATTGCATAAAACAAATCTTCCTGCGGGTTGGAGTTTTAACATGTCTTAAGGAGTTAACTCATAGGTACCGTATTTTCTGTTAAAGTACCCTGTTTTTGGTCAATAATTTGCAACTTTGAAATCCTTCAAGGTCTAAACTACGTTATCTAGTGTATAAACTTTATAATAGTATTTAAAAAACTATCAATATGAAAAGAATATTATTTCTGTTAATCATGTTCGGCGCCTTTAGTGCGCAGGCACAGGTAAAAAACCCGGTAAAATGGACTTTTGAAGCCAAAAAAATTGATGCAAAAACGTATGAACTTCAAATGACAGCATCTCTTGATCCACGTTGGCATATTTATTCTCTTGAGCATAAGGGAGATATAGGCGTTGCAACTACTTTTGATTTTACCAAAAATCCACTGGGTGAATTAAAAGGGGCAGTTAAAGCCTCCCAAAAGCCAGTAAAGCAAAAAGACCCCTCTACCGGAGAAATGGTAGCTTTTTATGAGGGCCGCGTTGTTTTTACCCAAACCATTCAATTGAAAGCTCCGGTAAAAACAAATATCAGCGGGACGGTGGAATTTATGGCCTGCGATGATAAA
>JBBQXO010000196.1:0-8058 GCA_038209595.1 Chitinophagales bacterium | reverse complement strand
ACATACTTATTTTGCTTTAGCAGATATTTTTCATGCGGCATTGCACCCCAGCTATTGTCACCGCCTAAGCCCCGCTGTGTCAGGTCAATTTGCAACGAAATAAAATTACGCTCATTCAGATCGGATGGATGCTGATTCTTTTTGGAGTTGCCCGGATCGAGGTCCTCCGTGGTATAAGGCAGTGCGCTGAAACAAATGGGCTGATCTCCTTTTATGGTGAATCCATGTCCATCTGCCGAAGAAAGCTTTACCCAACTTACATCTGTCCGGTACCCGTTTTCTTGTGGACGTATGTAATTCGATTCAAACTGCTCCTCAAGGGTTTGCGTGTAGGTGCCCATGAAGGCAGCCGTTTTTCTATCAGGATAATTTTCCCACGGCCCACGACCATAATAATGGATCTGCTCCATGGATTTGTTTACCTGCATCCGCATGCCAAACCGCGGCAGTTCGGGTATCTTGTTTTTTTCTACATCCAGCAGGGCTTCAATTTTTACAGAACCATTATTTAATATGGTATAGTTTATTTGATACGGAGCATCCACATCAGTAAGCAAATACCGTACTTCAATTTTCAAGCCATTCGCATCTTTTTCTCCAACATGTACCCCGATTAAAGTACGGTTGGCATGGGCACTGCGCCAGATACCAAGCTTTACAGGCATTTGGTTCCCGAAATCATTATCGGTTGGCGCCCGCCAAAAGTAAGGTTCCGGGAAAGTATTTAAAACCGATTCGCCCTTTACGGTGTAAGCCATCCACTGACCATTGACTGTATTGAATTTACCCGAAATGCCTCCACTATTGAACGTGATCATTTTGTCCTTTGTTTGCACTTCGAGGTTGCCGCCGTTGTTTGCCGCCATGGCCTTATAGGTAAGATTGCTTGCGCCAAATTGCTCCCTTGCTACTTCATGCCCGGCGGGTATCAGGGGCGCATCCGTTTTGGTATGGGCAAATACATTCAGCATATAATCTGCATCGCTTTCCAGGGCAGGTAAAACTAATTTTACCTCTTTTATCGTTTGTGGTTGCAGAGAAAGTTCAAACAGACCGGTTTCAATGGCTGTGCCATTTTTCAACAACACCCATTTGCCTTGAAATCCTTCGAGGCTGATAAAGGAAAAATTATTTTCAACAACAATTAAACCATTTTTCCAATCCTTATCCCGGAAAATAATATCCTGATACACTTTTTTTACCTCATAAATACCGGGGTGAATTGACCGGTCTGCCGCTACCAATCCATTGGCGCAAAAATTATTATCATTATACAGATGTCCTGCGCCCAAATCGCCACCATACGCCCAATAAAGTTTTCCGTTTGCATCTTTGGCCTTCAAACCCTGATCTACCCAATCCCAGATAAAACCTCCCTGCATGTGCGGGCTTGATTTTATAATGTCGAAATATTCCTGAAAATTACCACTGCTGTTTCCCATGGCATGGGCGTACTCACACATAATGTAAGGCCTTGTTTTTGCAGCATTGGCTGCATAATTTTTCATATTGGTAATGGCAGGATACATAGGGCATACAATATCGGTGTTCCGCTCTTCGCCTGCCTGTTCAAACTGCACGGGTCTGCTTTTATCTCTTTGCTTGATCCAATCGTATCCATCAAAAAATACTTTCCCATTGCCGCACTCATTTCCCAGGCTCCAAATTATGATGGAAGCATGGTTTTTATCCCGCTCAACCATCCGGGTTATGCGGTCCATAATGGCAGGCTCCCAGGATGGCAGGTAAGCAGGGTGTATAGATTTGTCAAAATTTCCCTGCAAGGAAGCTCCCATACCATGGATTTCAATATTGGCTTCATCTACTACATACAAGCCGTATTCATCGCACAACTGCAACCACTCAGGGTCGTTGGGATAATGCGAGGAGCGCACCGCATTGATGTTGAATTGCTTCATCAATTGTATATCCTTGAGCATAAGTTTCCTTGTGGGTACATGGCCAAGCGTTTCATCATGCTCGTGCCGGTTGACACCATGTACCATTACTTTTTTGCCATTTACCAGTAACCGGGCATTTTTAATTTCAACTTTTCTAAATCCGGTTTTGTGCGAAGCCACTTCTATTATCTTCCCTTGCTTATCTTTTAGCGTAATAAGGGTGGTGTACAGGTTGGGGGTTTCGGCACTCCATTTTTTTACATTTTTTAATAAGCCAGAAACGGAAACAGTGCTTTCATTTTTTCCTAATTCTTTTTTTAGGGAAAGTACATTGTTTCCTTCTTTATCCAGCACTTCCACTTCGGCTATGACCTCGGATTTATTGGGATGCTGTACTTCGACGATTGCCTCGAACAGGCCATTGGTGTACGTGGCATCAAGGTCGGCATGAATCTCAAAATCGCGGATGGAAACCTGATTTTTTGCCATCAGGTACACATCTCTTTCAATACCGGTTAAGCGCCAAAAATCCTGGTCTTCCAGATAGCTGCCATCGTGCCACCGGAATACCTGCGCAGACAGTATATTTTTGCCTTCCTTCAAGTACTTTGTGATATTAAATTCGGCGGGTAGTTTGCTTGCTTTTGTAAAACCAACCGGCTTGCCATTGAGGTATAAATACATGGCACCGGTAACGGAACCGAAATGGATGATCACCTCTTTTTCTTTCCAGTCTTCAGGGATGGTAAAACTTTTTCTATACGTACCTACCGGGGCAAAGGCATGATGAATAAGCGGTGGATTTTTTGGAAAGGGATAAATGATATTGGTATAAACAGGCAAACCAAAACCATTTACTTCCCAATTGCCGGGTACTGCTATTTCTTTCCATTGGTTATCATCAAAATTGTTTTCATAGAATACCGTGGGTCTTTCATCAGGATTGTTTACATGATGGAATTTCCAGTTGCCATTCAGGGATTTATACCAGGGCGATGCTGCAAAATTATTTTTAAGCGCAAGCGCGGCAGTAGGGAAAGCCAGGAAGGTTGTATGCGTTGGCTCCTTATTCAGGTCCACTATTCGTTCATTTTCCCATTCGGTAAATGTAAAGGATTGCGAGAAGGCGTAATGGCCCAACAGACTAAAAAATAAAATCAAAAAACCTTTCATTGTATCCTCTTTTAAATTTTAATTTATATTTTGTTACGCAGAGATACCGGATAATTTCTCATTTTACTGAGGTAATTCAAGTTTAATTACCGTATCTATATCTTTAAGCATATTTTCTGTAATCATAATAGAGATGCTTTGCTCCTTTTGTGAAAACTGAACTTGCTTGCCCGTTACCAATAAATGCGCTCCGCTTATTTTTTGCCCCTTGTAAGGAATTTTCAATATCCCGGGAGCAGGTTGGCGCATAATATGCAGGTAAATAAAGTTATCTTTTTTGGTAGAACCTCCCCAGCTTTCATCATAATCTATTGGACCGCCACGGGTACCATAAATACTTTCCCCATTTAGCGTAAGCCAGGCACCCATTTCTTTTAAACGGGTTATCTGTTCCGGTTCTATTTCCCCGGCCGCATTGGGTCCTACATTTAGCAGCAGGTTCCCATCCATGCAAACCACTTTTGCCAATTTTTTAATCAAAGAATCCAATGGCCAAACGATGGCGTTGGGTTTCCATCCCCATCCGCCTTTGCTGATGGTAAAGCACCGTTCCCATGGACGATTTGTTTGCATCCCGCCATCGGTTTGTTCCCTCGTATCAAAATCTCCTTTCCAGCCAATGCGGGGATTGATCACAATTTTAGGCTGAAATTCCCGCACGATGCTGTTCAGCCTTAGCGGTTCCCAGGAGAATGCGCCTTTATAGGGTTTGTCTTTTGGCCGAACATGCCAGCTTGGCGAGGAACCCCCGAATTCAATTCCGCCATGTCCCAGCCAACTATCTTCCCCGCCATCATACCATAAAATATCAATTTTGCCATACTCGCTCATCAACTCACTAATCTGACCATAGGTTTGTTTTTTCATGTCTTCCGCGCTTGCCTTGTACATATCCGGAAAGAAAAATCCGGGAAACCGCCAATCCAGCGGGGAGTAATACAAGCCCACGCCCAGGCCTTTTTCACGGGCTGCTTTTACGTAGTCCGCTACAAAATCCTTCTTTGCGGCACTGTACATACTGTTGAAATGATTGGTGCTTGCTTTGCTATCCCAAAGGGCAAAACCATCATGATGTTTGGCTACCAACACCATATACTTCATGCCGGCCTCTTCAGCAATGGAAGCCCAGGTATCGGCATTAAACTTTGCCGCTTCAAACTGCCCGGATAGTTCGGCGTATTTATCCATGTCCATCCGTTGGTTAAACATCACCCATTCCCCCTTACCGAGAATTGAGTACAAACCCCAGTGTATGAACATGCCAAATTTGGCATCTCTGAACCATTGTATATCTTTTTCTTCCAACAGCAGTTCCTGTTCGGATAGTACTTTGGTTTGTGCACGCAGGGTCGTTATGCTTAAGCAAAGCAATGTGGCCAATAAATAGAATCCCCGATAAGCTAAGTTCATGTGTTTCTTTTATTTTCATTTAATGTTAAGCTTTGCTCTCTTAACTTTTTGGTTGTCGTTTCCTTTGTTTTACGGGGTAGTGGTTTTGTCAGCAGGATCGGCTGCTATTCTCAAAATATCAGGCTTTAATTTTTCTTGTACCGCTACCAAAAAAAAGACCCTAAATCGCCTCTAACTTGCCGGTAAGTACAGTCATTATGTTCCTCTGCATCGTTGGCGGTAATGGACTGATCGGGGTGCACCCGGTAAGTACAATCATCATATTCCTCTGACCTATTGTTTTTTGTTTTTTCGGATGGGGGCATTTTTTCCCTATTACTTTTTCTGGTTATGTATTTTTGCTTTATGGCTTTTTCTCCTCCCGATACTCCATATTACGCACTGGCGCCTTGGCATTCCTATCTTTTAACCAATGCATCAATTTCTTATTAAGCCGATCAGTTCTTTTTTTATGTTGGGTAGAAAGATCGGTTCGTTCCCCCACATCGGTTACCAAATCATACAACTCAACAGAGGCATCTTCATAATTGTAAATGAGTTTCCACTTGCCCTCGCGGATGGCTGCCCCCGGCTTGCCCCCCTGATTGCTGTAATGCGGGTAATGCCAGTATAAGGTTCTGTTGTTGAACTTTGCCGGTTTTGCCATCCATTCAAAAATATTTTTACCATCAAGCGTGGGATCGGTTTGGTAGTTGTTGTCCATTACTTTGGCCACGGTAGGAAAAATATCTGCCACGGTTACCGGAACTTCTCTCGTGGTGTTGGCGGCAATTTTGCCATTCCAATGCATTATAAAAGGCACCCGGATGCCCCCTTCGTAGAGCCAGCCTTTTCCGGCACGCAGCGGGCCGTTTACCGTGGGGCTACCCTCGGCGGTACTTAAGCCGCCATTGTCGGAGGTAAAAATGATGAGGGTATTTTCGTACAAGCCTTTTTCTTTCAGTTTGGCCACAATGTGCCCGATATTGGTGTCCATATTTTCCACCATCGCCGCATATACCGGTAGATCCTGCACGGCGCGTCTGCGCCAGCCATTTTCAAATTTCATCCAGGGTTCGTCTTTGACAAACACATTTTCACCCTGATTGGGCAGGCTTAGTCTTTTGCGTTCATATTTTTTTACCAGCTCAGTGGGCGCCTGCATTGGATTGTGGACAGCGTACAGCGAGTACACCATCATAAAAGGCTCGGCTCCGATGTTTTCAATATACCGGATGCATTCCTCAGCAAGCCGGTCGGTGATATACTCTCCGGGTGGACCGTCTGGCAGGCGAGGGTTGCCGTAAGGGGTAAAATAGCCCCCCGTGGTATCCCCTTTTTTTCCTGTTGGGCCGCCTTTGCTCCATCCGCCTTTATTTATCTCGAAGCCTTGGTAATCAGGCCAGAATTCTTCTGTTTCCCCCAAATGCCATTTGCCGGCAAAAAAAGTTTTGTACCCGCTTTTTTTTGCCTGCTCAGCAAGGGTATTTTCTTGTAATCCCAGTTCATTGGCGGTAGGGGCTCCCACCATTTTTTCATAGGGTTTTACATTTCCATTGGCCTGTCTGCCTGGAATCCAATCGGTTACCCCTGTCTTTACCGGATATTTTCCGGTCATCAAGCTCGCTCTTGTGGGGCTGCACACCGGGCTTGTAGCGTAGCCTTGTGTAAATTTGGTGCCCTCAAGTGCTAATTGATCTAAAACAGGGGTTTCATAGAAAGTACTCCCGTAAGAGGAAAGATCGGCCCAGCCCAAATCATCGGCAAAAATGATGAGTATATTGGGGTGCTGCGCTTTGTTTTGTGCCAGCAGCACCTGACCGCTCAACAGCAAGCAAAATACCCATAGTTGTTTTTTCATCCAATCGCTTTTTTTGGTACCGCAAAATCCTTTGATGGCCTGTAAACAGGAAAGCACAGGAGCAATTATTTACTCCTGCAAAAGCAAGCAATACATTTTAGCGGTAAAAGTAAGGGGGTATGGAGGTTTGGCGAGTACCAAATCAATCATTGGTGGGGGGCAAATCCACCAGAATATAGTTAAGGCGGGTTTTGGGGTTGGTACTTACCCCATTGGAACCTTTACTGGCAGATACTTTTCAGCATATTATCTTATTAAGCCGGGCTGATTTTCAGGAGGAGTTTTCAGTCGGTATTGGGGAGCAACTAGTCGTGAATTGTTATGATGCGGATCTTTACCAGGAAGCTAAATTGCTTTCGCCTTTTTTTAAGGTATCCTAATTGTCAAAATGTGAAGTTGCGGCAATTTATTGTCAAAACAGGGTGTGGAGAAATGTTAGCATTTCTTTGTACTGTTTTTAAATGGCCGGCAGATTACTAAAGATGGTTTTTTAAAGGCATACAATCTTGCAATATGACCCTATATTAGCTACTTTTACAATGTTATTCCTGGTGTGCATTTATTACATAGTATCCGCGTTGTAAAAGTCTCCACCCTTTTAGTAGCCATAGCCTATTGGGTAATTGTTATTCCGGCTGCCTATTGACTGGCCTTTCATAAAAACATGGGTGCCTCGGGTAGCTTGCTAACCGTTTCTTCTAAAATTTGTAACTGGCGATTTTTGAAGAAGACGGTTTATTAAGGGGTAACATTTTGCCGCTATAAGAAGTTGGCGATTTCGAAGCAAAAAATTGTCCGCCACCACTAAACTTGATACGAAGTACGAAGCTTCATTTAATCCCGACCCTTAGGGAAACCGCCAATTTCTTGTAGGTGCCGTAAAGGGTTGGTTTAATGTTATGCCGTTGATAAATAGTCAATCCGAAAATCAAAATATCTGTCTAAGTGTTTGTTAAATATTAAATGATACATTTATGGTGTTATCTTGTAATTCCAATCTCCTCTAAATTCTTTGTTGGTTAGATTGATATTCTGTAATGTTTCATCATCAATTTTAATTCCTTTTTCATACTCATTTTTATCAGCTTTTGCTTTTATAATCAGCCCCTTTTGGGTGGTAGTATTTGCTATTAAATTTACAATCACTTCCAGACTTTCTAACGGTTTTGCCCTCCAATTTTTGGTTATGTGCGAAAACATTCTATGTTCTATTTTATTCCATTTACGTGTTCCCGGCGGAAAATGACAGACGTGTATTTCCATCCCTGTCTCTGATGCTAATGTTTGTAGTTCCTTTTTCCATAACCTGCTTCTAGAACTATTACTGCCGCCCCCATCTGCCGTCACCAAAAGTTTATCGGTTAAAGGGTATTCTTCCTTCCCCATTTCCTTCCACCAATTTCTTATACTGTTTACCGCGAATGTAGCAGTATCCTTGCTGATACCTACACTTACCCAGCCTTCATTTTTAGCTATATCATAAACGCCATAAGGAACTGCTTTTCCTAATTCTTTATCTATAAAATCATACACATTTACTTCGGGTGCATCTCCTTTTGGAAACCAGTCTGCGCCTGCATTTTTAAAGTTTCCAATCAGTTCTTTCTTTTTACAATCTACCGATATCACGGGAGAATTCTCAGCCATAAAAGTTGTAGCTGTTTTATTGATAAACTCAAATTGTTCGTTTCTGTCAGGGTCTTTACCACCTTCCTCAGTTTTCTTATTTGCCTG
>JBBQXO010000195.1:0-8180 GCA_038209595.1 Chitinophagales bacterium | reverse complement strand
TTCGGGAGCATTATCAAAATGATATTGTAGCACACAAAGAGCTTTGCCTGGGCTCTTATGTTTTTCTTTGGGGCACGAAAGAAGAGGGCTCTCCCGTATGGTTCAGCCTCTTGTACAAAGGAGCTTTGCTGGAACCCATTGATGAAATATCTTATGGCTGGAAAGGATATTACCCTGCAAACCGGGCTCCGGCCATCACCCGTTTTACCCTCAATGGGAAAAGTAATTATCAGGATGCTACGGTGTACAAGCTAAAAAAGAATTACGTGTTGTTGAACGCAAGCGACCCTGAAAAGAAAGCGTATACTGTAGAGTATCGTTTACAGCCGGGCAGGTCGCTCAATGGGACTGTAGAAACCCCCGATGCCTCGGTGCCCTATCTTCCAGGTATCATTCAAAAGGAAGGCCCGGGTGGTTGTACCCTTCATTTTAAAAGAAAACACCGAGGTTGGTCATTCAAGCTGTTTGTGTTTGTAAGAGATGATCAGAACCGGCTCTCCACCTCGGTACTGCCCATCTGGGTAGAAAAGTAGCCTGTTTTTGTATGACACAACCAGCTGTCTGTCTGAAAGTTTTTAATCCGGGATTCATTGTTTTGTTCTAATAGAGAAATCCGTTTTTTATTTTTCTCTGATAATTAAATAGTCCCTTATTGGACTTTGTTCAGCTTTGCATCCATCTCTTAGATATGAAATCATTTAATTAGATAATTTCAAAGCATCTCTTTGCCTTTCTTTAAGCCGAATTATTATAACAATAGCTATTTCTAAATTCCTGCTTAAATCTAAGACTACCTTTACAAAAAATGTTCTTACTCCATTACTTCTTTTTTAAGAACATATAACCAACATATATTTTTTCCGAAGTATTCCAAAAATTTATCCTTAACTACAATACTTTTATGAGTAAATATAAAGCTACTTCAACTTGGCTTATATTACCAAATTAATTTTTTAGTTAACAATCTTATCATCCGTTCTCTAAAAACACCATAGAAAGTAAGCCCAATTGCATTTGCCTTATATAATTCATTGTCATCAGCTTTGTAAGACATAATAGTATAAGAAATGCCCAAAGCGTCATAGCCGATTTCAAGTATTGGACCAATTGCTGGTTTAAAATTTTCATTCGTACCAGTACCATCAAGGTTGAGCCGTATGTCATGGTGTGTAACGAGACTTGCAGCAAGTCTTAGCTTTTTTACGGGAGTCTGATTTACAGAAAGCTGTAGCGGAATACGGGTAAGGCGGATTTGTGCATTGTCAGCTTTTGTAGTAAGGTATTTAATGCCTGAACTACCGCGTAAAAAAATGTTTCTTTTTCATTAAGGCGTGGCTAAGTACCTGCAAAAAATGTTTAACCCTGACTTACTTTCATGGATTGTGTACTGCCATCGGCAAACGCAATTTTAGCAATATTATCTCCTCCAAACTCAAATGCAGTACCGATTAAGAAGCGCAGTGGTTTTTCAATATTTGACTCCTTTTGTGTATTAATAGTACATGTGAATCCAAGAAAAAAGAATACAATAAAATTTTTTTTTCATATTTTTTTACAATTTTTATTCAGAACGTTTGATCAGTTTCATTTTTACATGTATAAATTTCAGTTAGCTCTATCAATACTTTTGACCACTCCACCTCAGCGCCAGTGTTCAGAAAGATTTCAATAAACTTTACTTTAAAACATGCCTTGATAATAGGTATTCTATTATTCTCTTCAGTCTGTAGTATAGGTCTCTGATTAGTAAAAATGCCAACTTGTCTAATTCCAAAAAAACCAAATAACATTACATAGAATGTTGTAGCACCAAAAATCCAAACTTCTTCTCGAAGTAATACAAAAAACCAGATGACCGCGATTCCATTAATAAGGTAGCGTAGCCAGTCTAAATTAATTTATTCAGTATTTGAAAACTGATCTTAAATATTTTTTTTATGCTTTAATATTAATAAGTTTGACCATATAAAATAAATGATACCTGAAAATAATGTGGCTGCCATGTTGATATAAATTTATATTTTAAATCCGGCTACTTCGTTTTTATAAATTTCTATATTTTGTTCAATTGGTAAAAGGAAAAAGGAGGTAAAAGAAATTAATGAAAGTGCAGATAATAGGAAATGAAGAGAATTCTTTAGATTGCTGGCCGGTAAATGAGAAGTCATTGCTGCTGTATATAAATTTAACAGGGGTCCATGCAGTAAGGGGAAGGACAGTTCAATGCCTGATAAAAAGGAGAAATCAGAAGTCGCAAGTTAATTACGACCAAAAAATAAAGTAAGGTGAAAACCAATTATCCAAAGCCAGCATACTAATATTTTATTTGCTGAGGTTTTATCTTTTTTACTGAGTAATACAGCTCCCAGAAAAAAAGTAATTATAATTCCTGGTAAATAGAACATCTGTTCTTGGTAAAATTAAGAACTCGTCTGTCATTTGCTGCAAATGATTTATGCACGGTATATATGAGTATTAAAGTGGTGAAAAGGTTGTATAATGAGGTATTTAAACTTTTAAATACTAATTAATATTACCAAAGTAATTGGAATAGAAACCGGTTTTTAAGTATAAAGTGGGAAGTTTTTTTATTGTGGATTTTTTTTAAACGTCGGTTTAATCAGTATTGAGGAAATTTTCGTTTTAAAGGAAATGTGAATTGGGTTGTAATCTTGAAAGGTAGAAAAACCTGATTTGTAGTTGTGCTTACTTTATTAGATGTTGAAAAGAAGCTATTTTGCTCTCAAAAGTTATTTTTATCAAGGCTTTTATTGAATCAATTTAGCTATTTCCTTCATCGGAATAGTTTCTGCCATGGCCATCATTTGGGTTTCCGTGCAGTTATTGGCCGAGAAACTCAGCAAGGCACTACCCAATGGAATCTGCAGCTCGTACCTTTTTTTACCATCGGTCAAATCCGTACCCGTAAGCCGTCCTTTATAACCCTGTATTTTTATATTTTTGTTGTTGGCATCTGCCATCAAACCTCCGAGTAACGGGGTATTGAGTAGCGTATTGAGCATCCTGATCATGGGCGAATTGCTAATAATACTTACCTCTGCTTGGGTAGCAGTGTCGCCATAGTTACGTTCAATAATAGCCCCTATAAATCCGATGGATCCTGAAACATTATCGTCCCCTGCATTTGAAGCGCGGCTTTCCATTTTTTGTGGTAATAATTTCAGTACCTCCTTACCTATGATGATGTCGAGCTCTTGCATGGCTTGCATCAGGGCGAAATGTGTTTCTTCCAGTTTGCCCCCGCTATAAGAGGTTTGTGCGGTGGCAATGGCCTTGTTGAAGCCCTGCGACATAGCTGCTGCTGAAAATAGTATGCAGATTATTAAGATTTGAACCCTTTTCATGTTTTATTTTTTTGTTGTTTATTGCTCTTTTTTGGTTGCGGTTTAGTTGCTCCCGACTAATGCGGGATGGTTATTCTTTGTTTAGTTGCTCCCGCCCAATACGATATCGTTTTTTATTTATGGTTGGTATGTGTTTTATTTTTGGAATTTTAAACTTTGGAATTTTAAACTTTGGAATTTTCCAGAAGGCTCATTTCCTGTTGCAAATTTGTTTTTATTTAGAATCCTACATTCAGCGGTACAGGTGTGGAACTTGTCTGCCGATAGGCAGGTTGTAAACTTTTGAATTTCTAATATCATTGTTCTCCCAGCAATTTCTTTATCCCATCTATATCAAAACTGTTTGCAGCGTTCATCACTTCCTGTTCAGTAGCAAAATTGATGCATTCCCAAACGATCCCTGAGGATTGCCCGAGCCCGATTACCAAAGAGTATCCGGTGCTTTCATCGTAGGTAATAACGCCCTTGTTGCCCTTTATCTTCACCTGTTTGTAGTTCTGCTGCTCTCCCGAGGCCTCCATCATACCCATATTGGTAAAGTAAAGTTGTGCCAGTCCGCTGTAAATGCCGGCATTGCCAATTACCATGGTCATTTGTTTATCGGCATCGTTTTTATATACCCGTTGTATACTCAGGTTGCTCCAGCCCCAAGTGGTGCTCATTACCTTATCCTGTGATTTATCTGCTGGCATTCCTGCTGCATTATTGGGTAATGAAGCCAGAATTTCGCGTCCTAACTGAATTTCTACTCCCATTAGCGCCTGGCTTAGGGCATAACGGGCATCGCTGTATTGGGTAGTATTATGTGCGGTAACTGCCTCGCTCATCTGAACCTTAACATCGGGTGGTTCTGTATTTACAAGTCCTGCCCCGCCTTTGTTACGGGGCTTACCGTTGCTGTCGTTGCTATCGTTGCTGTCGTTGCTATTATTCTCCCCAGTGGGTAAGCCTGTTTTTTTCTCAATTTCATTACCTACTGCCTTATCAATGGTTTTATTGATTTTGTCTTTGAGTCTTTTTAGTGGATTTTGTGCCCGGACGTTGATTACCATTAAAAAAACTGGAAGCAAGAACAAGTATCGATATTTCATGGATGTTATGTTTGGTGTGTTAAAGGTAATTTTAAAATCGGGAAAAGTAAAATACAATATTGGGAAAAATAGAAATCGCGGAAAAGTTGGCTACTATTGGAGTAGATTTTTGGAGAATTTAGTGGGGGGTGATTCTTGGCAAAAGGCGAATTATTGAATAGTCTATAAAGATTTCATAAAGAGCTAGGGCATCTCTAAAAACCCTGATAGCTCGTTATACTAATTTCATAACATGCTCATTTACAATAGATTTGTAAGGCTTTTCGTTTCTATTCCGGTGTTTTAAAATTAGAAGGCATTGTCTGAGAGGTTTTTAAAGGCGTCCATATAACTTAAACGGGTACTAAGGTAAGACATGGCAACGGAGGGATACATTTTGATTTTTTAAAAGGTTGAATGATTATCATGAACATGGGCACCCCTTTTTGGTAGAATGTAACAGGTTCCAAAACCGGGTTGTTTGATATTACCATTAAGGGTACTGAAAATTTCCTGTAAGCCATCCAATAAACACAAGGAATCTCTTAATAAGCCTGATACTATCTATAGCAGCTTACTTACTGTATATAACCTTTTGATCAGTTTTCAAACAGACAGGGTTCCTCTGAACAATTTTTCCGTAACTGATTTTTAAAATGATACAAATCAGTTACAAGGTGTATTATTACCTCAGAGGTTTCCATGTTTTTTTTGCCAGATGTATCTTTTCTATTTTAGTGCAGTGCAATCTTTTTTAGCAAGGCAACTTTTTTGTTTACTTCTTTTCTTGTAAGCAATATCCCTGCCTGTAAAAATATTTTTTTAAAAAAAAAGGATAACGGGTTAATCCAAGGCATACATTTGAAATATAAATGAGGGCAACTTGTTTTTCAAATGCATTTACTCACCATGTAGGATTTGTCATGGTTCTTTCCCTCTCGTAAACTAAAGATTCCCTATTTATGCCAGATAATTCTGAACAAATAAGTCTGCTTCTCCAGAAATTGGATGCATTTTCCAAAAAACAGCACAATTTGTCTGTAGAGATCAATCTTTTAAGGATGGAGATAGGCCAATTGACAAGTGCTACCCAAACCGTCGAAAGGGAAAAGAAAGTATTGCCCCGGGATGCGGCAATAATCCCATCCGGATTTCAAAGGTTGGAGCAGGAAGAAAAAATTGAATCGAAAAATACAGCACCGGCTAAATCAGCACCTCTTCCCCCGAAAAGCATTCCTGTATTCCCTAAACCGCCTGCTAAAAAATCAGATCTTGAAAAATTTATTGGCGAGAATCTAATCAGTAAGATCGGGATAGCCATTACCGTTATTGGGGTTTCCATCGGTGCTAAATATGCTATTGATAACGGACTCATCAGCCCGCTAACACGAATTATTTTGGGATACCTTTTTGGGGCAGGATTACTGGGTTTCGCCCTGAATTTGAAGCAGAAGTATGAAAATTTTAGTGCCGTGCTTTTAAGCGGGGCCATGGCCATCTTCTATTTTATTACTTTTTCCGCTTATAGTTTTTACCAATTGATACCGCCGGTTGCAGCGTTTTTAATTATGGTGGTAACTACCCTATTTACTGTATTGGCTGCTCTGCGATATAACAAGCAGATTATCGCCCATTTTGGCATGGTGGGTGCTTATGCGGTTCCTTTCTTATTAAGCGATGGTTCAGGTAGGGTGGTCATACTTTTCACTTATATGGCCATCATCAATTCCGGTATTTTATTTATCGCTTTCAAAAAATATTGGAAACTGCTTTATTATGTTGCTCTTGGGCTTACCTGGCTTATTTTCGGTTTGTGGTATATAGCTAATTATAATACTAAGGAACATTTTGGGTTGGCAACCGCTTTTCTATTTATTTTCTTTGCTATTTTTTACATTGCTTTTCTTGCGTACAAATTGGTGCGAAAGGAAAAGTTCGACATGCAGGATATTCTGTTACTCCTGCTCAATTCTTTCATTTTTTACGCATTAGGATATGCCATTTTGGATGGACACAGAATTGGTGCGCAGCTCTTGGGAGTTTTTACTTTATTTAATGCAGCCTTACATCTTGGGGTAGCCATTGCCATTTACCGGCAAAAAGCTGTGGATCGGAATCTGTTATATCTGGTGGCGGGTCTTGCACTTGTTTTTGTTACTATGGCCATTCCGGTGCAACTTGATGGACAGTGGGTAACCCTGCTTTGGGCGGGGGAGGCGGCATTGCTTTTTTGGATCGGGCGAACAAAAGGCGAATCCTTTTACGAGAGACTTTCCTACCCAATGATGTTGCTGGCTTTTTTTAGTTTGCTCCAAGACTGGACTGTTGTTTATGGTAACTATAATCCTGGAATGCAAGGGACAAGATTGACCCCGATTTTGAATGTCAATTTTCTCGGTTCGGTATTGTTTATTACAGCTTTTACCTTTATTTATAAAGTCCACCAAAATAAAAAATATATATCCGCAGCATTGCAAGGCATAAGTTTTTCCAAAGAAATCTGGTATTTCCTACCTGCCATTTTGTTGTTTGCTGTTTATTATGCTTTCCGCCTGGAGGTAGTAAATTATTGGGATCAGTTGTATATAGATGCAGAGTTTAAATATTCCGAAATGGAGATTCCCCCTGCCTCCTATGACTATGTACGGAATTTGAGAAAATTTGGCTCCATTTGGATAATCAATTATTCTTTACTTTTTGCTGGCATTCTGGCTATTGTAAATATCAAATATTGGAAAAACGCTAAACTAGGGTGGGTCAATCTTGCTTTAATAGTAGCTAGCCTACTGGGTTTTTTTGTACAAGGGCTTTATGTACTAGGCGAACTACGTGAAAATTATGTAGCGAAAGTTTCAGTGAATGATGTAAACAAGGATCTCTATTTTATTAAGTTAAGATATATTTCCTTTGGATTAGTTATATTGGTTTTATTTGCCTGTTATAAATATGTTTGGGCAGATTTTATTCAGAAAAATTTTAAGAAAGCTTTTGATTTGTTACTTCATATTTCCATTTTATGGGTAGCAAGCAGTGAGTTGATCCATTGGCTCGATCTTGCGAATTCTTCTCAGTCTTATAAACTGGGGTTGAGTATTTTGTGGGGTGTTTATGCACTGCTCTTAATTTCATTAGGTATCCGACAACGAAAGAAAACCCTGCGTATTGGTGCGATAGCCTTATTTAGTGTTACCCTGATCAAGCTGTTTGCTTATGATATTTCCAGCCTTGATACCATCGCTAAAACCATTGTTTTTGTTTCACTCGGGGTATTGCTTTTAATTATCTCTTTCTTGTACAACAAATATAAACTTATTATAGGGGAGGAACCAACCGGTTAAGGTTTTGTATGCCTGTTTTTTTATTTACATATTCATTGTGAGAGAATGCACCCCAGTCGATAAAGGTATATCAGCAATGGAAAAAGTTGATCTTGTATTGGTTAATTAGTGAAATGTTGGCTCTTCGGTAAAGTTAGTGGGTAATATTAAAAAGTAATTTTTATTTTTGGCAGAAATGTTATGGAATTCGAGAAAGTTTTATCTACTATTTTAGATGTAAAAAAGCCATGGATAATTAGGGAGATAGATGTACATAAAGGAACCCAGAGCGTTAATGTTTATATAGATTTTGAACGTGGTTCTACTTTTAATTGTCCTAATTGCGAACAGCCTTGCAAAGTATATGATAGTACCTATAGAGTATGGCGTCACTTAGATATTTTGAACTACCGCTGCTATTTAAACGT
>JBBQXO010000194.1:0-8236 GCA_038209595.1 Chitinophagales bacterium | reverse complement strand
TCTTTCTTTGCTTTATGGCTTTGTAAAAGGTTTTGAAGAAAATATTTTTCCTTTGCTTCAACACCACATTACTGATATAGAAGAAAGACGCAAAACCCATTTACTTATAGCCGATCTCAATATGCTTGGCATTGATGAAACTGGTATTGCCATAAAGCCTGATCATTTTTTTGCAGAAGTATATCATTCAAATGCATCAGCACTTGGCGGCATGTATGTAATTGAAGGATCGGTATTGGGAGGTGCCATTATTTACAAACATTTACAAGCAACATTGGGTATTGAAGCCATAGCTGGCAAAGCAACCTATTTTGCAGTGTACGGCTCCGCAACCGGCAGCCGGTGGAAAAATTTTTTACAGGCATTTTGCCTGGCATCATCGGGCATGGAAGAAGAGGTTATTAAAAGTGCCGCAGAAACTTTCAGCATACTGCATCATTGGTTTGACAATACTTCATTTAAACTTACCTAACATGAATCTTAAGAATCTTACCAATACAGACAACATAACCATTACCAATTGTGAAGCGGAACCAATTCATATCCCCGGCAGCATTCAGCCTTATGGCTACTTGCTGGCTTTGAAAAAAAACGATAACAGCATTCAGTATTGCAGTGAAAACTGCACGACACTTTTTAATAAGCCGCTCAACCAGATTCTTGGAAAGCCTTTAACCGATTTTTTTAAAAAAGAAGATGCAGATTCTTTTTTAGTTTATTCTGAAAAGAAAGAAGATGCAATAAAGCCTTTTGCCTATACCTTAGGCAATCAAATTTTTAACATAACAACCTTTTCTACAAAGGAAAATATGGTAATGGAGTTTGAACCTTTCAGCCAGGAAGAATTTGAACTCCCCGATCTTTTTTTTCAAACAAAACGTTTTGCATACTCCATAGAAAAAGCAGACAATCTGCAAATACTGTGTAAGGATGTGGCAGATGAAACCAGAAAGATTACCGGCTACGACAGGGTAATGATTTATCGCTTTGACAAGAACTACAACGGGCAGGTGTATGCCGAAAGTAAAAAGGACGGTATTGAGCCTTACTTAGGTTTGAATTATCCAGCCAGCGATATTCCACTTCAGGCAAGGAATTTTTTTCTCCAAAATTGTATACGTATGATTGCCAATGTACATTTGCCCAATGTACCGCTTTATGGATTTGATGAAAATGCGGATAATAAAAACATAGACCTCACGCTTTCCACCCTTCGCAGCTCTTCCCCCATGCATATTCAGTATTTAATTAATATGGGTGTTGGCGCCACTTTTACCATTGCCCTTATTAATCATGGTTTGCTATGGGGTTTAATTGCCTGCCACAATTTTTCACCTAAACACATTGCATACCACATTCGGCTTGCAGCGCACCTGCAAGGTATTTTTCTTTCATCGCAAATTGATGTTCGTCAGGTGGCAGATGAATTTGAACTAGTAAAACAAACAGAAAAAAAACTGGATGGCCTGCACAAAATAATGGCAGGCAGCGAGCAAAGCCTGGCAAAAGAACAAACCCTTATTCAATTAAAAAATCTGCTGAACGCAGATGCTTTAGTAATTTCTTACAAGGAAACTTTTTATAAACATGGCTTGCTGCCAAAAGATGAAAAATTAAATAGCTTGATGAATTGGCTCCACACTTCCATGGATCAAGACGTTTTTCAAACCTCAAAACTTTCCGACAATTATCCCAAAGCTGCTGACTTAGGCAGAAAGATTGCAGGTGTGGTTTACTTACCTTTAGGAACGCAACCAAAAAACGGGATAGCCTGGATAAGACAGGAGGTAGAAAAAACAGTTAATTGGGGCGGTGATCCATCAAAATCCATGAACAAAAATGAAGAAAACCTAAGTCTCACTCCTCGCAAATCTTTCGCCTTGTGGAAAGAGGCAGTTAAAGGTCAAAGTTTAGAATGGCAAAAGCCCGAAATAAATGCTGCTTCTGTCATCTGCTCATACATTCAACATCAATTTCATTTGGCAGATATGCAGGCGGAAGAACTCCGCTACCTAACCCTGAACGAAAGGCTAAAGAAAGCCAACGAAGAACTTTTTAATATGAATTGGATAAGTACCCACGATTTGAAAGAGCCTTTGCGAAAAATACAGATGTTTGCTTCGGTTATTTTACTCAAACAGGCTGAAATGCCAGAATGGGTAATAACAAATATCCTACGCATGCAAAGTTCGGCAGCCCGCATGCAAAATCTGATTGATTCTATGCTTTCGTATACAAAAGTAATAAACGAAGAAAAGCAATTGGTGAACATTGATTTGAACGAATTACTTGAAGAAATACAAACCGACCAGAAAGAAAGCATAGAAGAAAAAGGAGGAAGCCTGCAATGGGAAAATCTGCCAGTAATACAAGGCACTACATTTCTGATAAAGCAGTTATTTGAAAACCTGATTAACAACTCGCTTAAATTTACCAAAGAAGGCAGGCCACCTGTCGTAATCATTAGAAGTGAGTTTATTAATGAAAAAAAAATGCAGAAAATCTGGCCCAATATTGAACATGATTATCACAAAATTACAGTTGCCGATAATGGGGTTGGTTTTAACCCGGCTTATAAAAAAGACCTGTTCAAAATGTTTCAACGTTTTCATGGCTTAAAATATATTGGAACCGGAATTGGTCTCTCTATTTGCCAGAAAATCGCAGAAGTGCATAATGGATTTATAGAAGCAGATGGAGAAGAAGGCAAAGGAGCAGATTTCAACATTTATCTTCCTGTAGATTAAATATTTTAATAAAAAACCAAACGAGGAGATATGAAAAATTAACTAAATATAGGTAAATTTTTAAATTCAATTGCAGGATTTTGCAGAAAGTTTAGCATGTAGTTTTTAATAATAAAAGGAATCTTTCACCTTTACCCAAATTCTTTCCTTTGCGAATATATTTTTCAGTCTCATCGTAATCATACATGCATGAATATAACTAAAAAAAAGCCATTCTAAAATATTACCATTACATAAATCCTAATTTTTTTAGGTTATCCACAAATAAAAAACACATGTGTGAATGATATAACTAAAAAGAAGATTGATGTAACAAAATAGAAAGCAAACGAACTCACCTTTGAATAATCATTATAAAATCATCCATGTCTCTATTAACCGTTTTACTCGTATTGATTGCCGTAGGTGTTTTACTCTGGCTTGTTAACACTTACATACCCATGGATAGCAAGATTAAAAACATCCTCAATGCTGTGGTGGTAATTGTAGTTATTATATGGTTGCTACAGGCATTTGGCCTATTAGATTCTTTTAAGAATATTCGGCTTGATTAAACGTGTAAAAAATAATAATGGCGAAAAATATTTTTTGTTGACTGCAATGATATTTGATTCAGCAAAAAAAATCTATCGCTTTCAAACTAAAATACAGTAAGAACAAAAGAATAATTATTTCTCAGAAAGAATCAGTTTATTGATCCTGAAAACAATTTTACACAGATTATAAATAAGAAATCAAAAGGCTTTTTCACTGCTTCGATATAAATTTCAATTGAGAAACTTGACCACCTATCTGAAAAATATTTTTACGGATGCCGGTAATGTAACCCTATTTACGGCTCGATTTTTTAAAGAACTTATAAGACCCCCTTTTGAAATAAAGGAATTCCTAAGACAATGTTATATAATTGGATACAAATCACTCCCACTTGTTGCTATCACAGGGTTCATTATGGGGCTGGTTCTCACTTTACAATCAAGACCTACTTTAGCTGAGTTTGGCGCGGAATCCTGGTTGCCGGGTATGGTTGCACTTTCCCTGATAAGAGAGATTGCTCCGGTAATAACCGCCCTGATTTGTGCGGGAAAAATAGCTTCTGGTATTGGTGCTGAACTAGGCTCCATGAAGGTGACAGAACAGATAGATGCCATGGAAGTATCGGCCATTAACCCGTATAATTTTTTGGTGGTAACCCGTATACTTGCAACCACCCTGATGATACCTATACTGGTAATATTTGCAGATGCCGTAGGTATATACGGTGGGTTTGTTGGTGTAAATATCCATAGCGATCTTAGCTTATCCCGATACTTCACTCAGGTGCTGGAATCACTCGAATTTCTCGATATTGTACCGGCTACTATTAAAACATTCTTTTTTGGTTTTTTTATTGGCCTGATTGGCTGCTATAAAGGTTATACAGCAACAAACGGAACAGAAAGTGTTGGTAAAGCAGCCAACTCTGCGGTTGTTGCCGCCTCGCTCACCATATTTATAATCGATATGCTCGCCGTACAAATCACAGATCTCTTTTTCTAGAAAACATGATGGCAACCGAAATAAATATAAAGAAAGCAGCAAACGGAGAAGATAATATTCCTGTTATAAATATACAAGGCCTTTATAAATCCTTCGGAAAAGATAATCATATTTTACAAGGAATAAACCTGCTGGTAAATGCGGGAGAAAACCTTGTGGTACTGGGAAAATCTGGTTCGGGTAAATCTGTTTTAATTAAGTGCATTGTAAACCTCGTAATACCCGATGCAGGAGTCATAAAAGTATTTGGGAAAGATATATCCACCCTAGACAACAATCAAATGAATGTGGAAAGGATTCGAATTGGATTTCTATTCCAAAATTCTGCCTTGTACGATTCTATGACAGTGAGGCAGAACCTTGCATTTCCATTGAAACGACATTCAAAAAATATAACTGCGATAGAAACAGAAGATACTATCATAAAAACACTGGAAAGTGTAGGCCTTGCCGAAGCCGTTGATAAAATGCCCTCTGAACTCTCAGGCGGTATGCGCAAAAGAATCGCATTGGCACGTACCCTGATTCTGAAACCAGAAATCATATTGTATGACGAACCCACTACCGGACTAGATACCATCACCTCAAGAGAGATCAGCGAACTGATACTCTCCATACAGAAAAGAAATAAAACATCTTCCATCATCATTACTCACGACATGGCCTGTGCTAAACTCACCGGTGACAGATTGGTCATTTTAAAAGAGGGAGTTGTACATGCCGAAGGAGATTATGACACCCTCCAAAAAAGTGAGGACCAATGGGTTCGGTCCTTCTTTCTTTAATCATTTACAAAAACTATTTATTATGCATAAGGAATCGGGGTTTACATGGAAATTAGGAATGTTTGTAGTCATCGGCCTTATTTTATTTATAGGCACTATTTATTTTGTAGGCAAGCAAAAAAACTTGTTTGGCTCTACCTTTCATTTAACCACAAAGTTTACTACAGTCAGTGGCCTGAAGGAAGGGAATAATGTACGCTTTTCTGGAATCAATGTGGGTACTGTTAATAGTATTATGCTCATCACAGACAGTTCCGTACTCGTGGAAATCCTGATCAGAGAAGATGTACAACAGTTTATTAAAACAGATGCAACCGCAAGCATTGGCTCAGATGGATTGATGGGAGATAAAGTACTGACCATTTCACCCGGAGTTGGAAACAACCCTTCCGTGAAAAATAATGACAGAATCCTTTCCACAAGCCCTGTTGAAATGGCGGATATTATGAATAGTTTAAAAAGTAGTGTAGATAATGCAGGTATCATAACGGCCGAGCTAGCAACTTTTACCGCAAGTATGAATAATGGAAAAGGAGCTTTGTCCAAATTGATAAGTGATGAAAAGTTTTCAAATAGTCTGCAAAAAACGTTGACCAATCTACAGGCAAGCACCAATCAATTTGCCATTTTTACAACCGACCTCAATGAGGGAGGGCTGAACGAAAAACTGGATTCAACCATGTCTAACCTTCAAACAGGGTCGAAGGGGCTTAGTGAAAATATGGAGGCTGCAAAACAAAGTTTTCTTTTAAGAGGATATTTTAGAAAGCAAAAAAAAGCAGAGGAAAAAAAACAGGCTGATCTTAAAAAATTAGAAAATATGAAGGGTAAAAAGCCAATAATTATTTTAAATGATACCTTACAATAGTTGGGCATATTTTATCCCATGATTATTTTTTAAATGCAGCATGATGAAAACAAAAACAATCTCATTTATAAGGAACCTTTTGTAAATAGTAATGATAACCTGCACCGCATTCAATTATGTGAATCACTAAAAAGCCCTGATACTTTAATATACCAATTGCATAACATCCTCATTTACAATGGAGAGGTAATACCTTTCGTCTCTGTTAAATTATCATAAAATTGGCAAGTCTTGCCCGAATGGATTTTAGTGGAACTCTTAGGGTTCAACCCAAAAAGTGACTGATCCTCAGCCAATAAAAAATAACACAGCAATAGAATCACCCCTTTTTATAGTCAGCACTTTTAGGTGGATTTAATCTTGCAGCAGGTATCGCATTGATTATTATGTTTAGGGCATCTGTAAAAAACCCTGATACTGTGTTATACCAATTTCATAGCATCCTCATTTACAAGGGAGAGATAATACATTTTGTATCTGTTATAATGTCATAAAATTGAAAGGCCTTGTCTGATTGGGTTTTAGAGGCGTCCCTTAAAAAAATACGGATTAAAAAGTCCTGAAAATCTGCAGTTTCTTAAGGAATAGTGTGAAAGATATAAATTTTAAGCAAAATGATGTAAGACTTATCTATACAAGAAAATGGAACTTTGTTTTACAATTCAGGATTTCATAATTTTTGCTCCCGGTGAATTCTTTTACAGAATTCATTGCTTACAGGAGAAGGTTTAAAAAGGAGGAAACAAATTTATTAAAGGTTTCAGTATAGCGATAGGCTTTGCAATTTGCAAGAGAATATAGAGTGCCGACAGAAATTAAACGAGGTAGAGTGAAAAGCAGAAATACAAAAAAATAATTCAGATGTGTAAATGCAACATAAATAATAGCGTAATTAGTTTAAGCAAAAAATAAATTAAATGACAAACTCAAAATATTTAGGAATCTGGATGGATCATGCAAATGCCAATTTGATGGAACTTTCGGATCCCATCGTTACACAAAAACTGGAATCAATTTTTTCTGATCCATCGAACGGCCAAGGAGTTGCAAAAGGGGAATCGCAATTGAATAATAAAGACCAGCAGAAATTATCAAGTTATTATACAAAACTAGGTGAAATTATTCAGCAATATGAAGAAGTTGTTTTGTTTGGACCAACCAATGCAAAAACGGAATTGTATAATAAAATAATAGGGAATCTTCCTTATGAAAAAATAAAAATTGAAGTAAAAGAAGCAGATAAAATGACTGAAAACCAACAACATGCTTTTGTAAGAGACTACTTTTCAAAAAGCTAAGGAAATGGTTTCAGCCTGAGTAAATTTAGAACTAAAAACAGTGAAAATACATTTATAAAAATTTAAATTAATAAAAATCGTAAAACAAAAAAATCATGGGAAATTTACTTTACACCATCGCGGTCATCTTAATTATTTTATGGGCTATTGGATTTCTCGGCTTTCAAGCCGGTGGTATCATACACATTTTATTGGTCATTGCAGTTATTGCAATCGTCCTGAGACTCATTCAGGGCAAAAAGATTGTTTAAAAAACTTAGCCACTAAAACCAACTAGTCCTATTCTTAATTTCACGGCACCTCACACCTGCAGGTTGCCACCTGCCTTTCATCAACTTTCCTGATGAAAGGCAGGTAATTTCTGTAAGCTAATCTTAATAAAATTCTTGATCAACATGGCTTTATTGACATGGATTTATTGACATGGATTTATTGACATGGATTTAGGCAGGTACTTTAGTGTGGTCTTATCTCAGAAATGGTCTGGCACGTCTATACCCGCGCCTTCTCCATCAAGTATGTTTTAAATGCCAGAACCAGCATTTAAAACATATTTCCTCTTTAGTTTTTTCCCAGGTAGCTTTAATAGGAAAAAATCCTATTATTTCAGGATCATTTTCTGCATCAGCAAAATATTTGATACTCCTCCATAAATAATAAAACTGCGTGCTACCATACTTTTCCTCAAACCACCCAAGCATTCCCCCAGGTAAAAAGTTGGAGTAAAGCATAAATATCAAAAAAATATTTCTTTTTTTCCCGTCCTCAGATAGTATCCATTTTCATAGCACAAATATCTTCCACGCTATAGAACCTGATGTCCCCCATCAAAACACAAGGCCGGATCACTTTGGAAGGTTCAACAATAAAATCACACTTACCCTTTTTATGTTGGTAAATAGCATAGATTTTTCAAAGGCAAGCTACTCATAGTCAGGGTGAAAACCAGCATTTAGTTCCGTATTAAAATTTTCAGTAGAAAACATGTTTTTAGAAAAT
>JBBQXO010000193.1:0-8301 GCA_038209595.1 Chitinophagales bacterium | reverse complement strand
CTAAAGAACAGCTACATAAAGAATTATACGGTTACCATGCACCTTACCGCCAACCCACTTGAGACTCTGGCTGGCCAAGTAAAAATAAGGGAATTCCTGGAACTTAAAAACGCCATGTATCATTCTACCCTGTATGGAAACGAAAATAATCTGCCTATCATCTGGCTGAGCAAAGAAAAAGAAATAAACGATTTGAAAAGTGACCTTAAAGGAATACTAGCCATTGTCAAGGCCAATGAAACTTCTTGAAAAAAATAACATACTATACATATTAAAAAAATTAATTACCTAATCCAATTTACTTCACTTCAAATAAAGATGTTTAAAAATTGCATCCCCCATCACTATGGCATTGTTATCCTAAATGCCTTATACGCATCACACGAATAACCGGCATTAAAATACACAAATAAATCTACTTTTCCTCTATGGCCAAGCCAGAAATATTTCCCATTTTTTTATCCAACAGTATGCGTTGGTTGGGCTTGCTTTGTTCTTTTCGGTGGATAAAGCCAAGCATCCAATATTTCGAACCACATAAACCTTTGTATTTTAAGTCTGATCAGGTACATCTGCTTTGGCGGGTAAAGGGAGCCTGGAAGATTGTACTACTCCCTGAAAACAAATCAGTTACTCCAATAGGCCACTTCGATTTACAAGCTGTTGTAACAAGGGGGTTCCTTATAAAGGCGCACGGCTTGTTTGGCAAAACTACCGCTGATTGTATGGTGTGGGTAACCTCTAATATAGAAATGCAAGAAGAAATAAAAATAAAAAATTTGGAAAAAAAGCTCAACAAGCGGCTAACAGAAAACAAAATACCGAAAGGTACAAGCTTACCCTTCTTTACTATAAATACAAAGATGGCACCGCCTATACCTTTCATTCACCTTAGTTTATCAAAAGTAACCACAACAGCACTACCAATAAAAAAAATCAAACTAATCACTGATCCTATTTCGCTTCGTACACCTGTTATTACCTTACCCGCTGCAAACCCGCTGAACGATACCTTATCTGAAATCCGCAAAACGGAAACCACAAAAGCATTGAACACAATGTCCGATTTCATAAAATGATATATCCACTTACATACTGACCTGATTATTCTTTTTGAAAATAAAATAACCATCAAATGAGAGACTTACTCAACTACCAGAGCAAACCGCAGGATTGGCTAACCAAACAATTGTGGCGGGCAGCCGGTGCCGATGATGATATACTGAAGCAATGCTCGTACAGCGACCATGTGAAATATGCAGGAATGGGCGCCATTGTTATCTTTACCGCACTATTGGCTTCCATGTCCGCGGGTTTCGCTTTTTATACCATCTTTTCCGAAAAACGCGACTGGGCGCTTGAAAATGCGGATATGCCTATTCAATGGGGTGTGGTACTGGCTGCTACAGTATTTGCATTATTGTGGGGAACTATGATTTATAATCTGGATCGATTTATAGTTGCTGCCGCAGGAAAAGGGGATGGCAAAGAAGGCATTTCCGGGAAAGAAATATTGAACGGGCTTCCAAGAATTTTATTGGCAGCAATAATTGGCGTTGTAATATCTGCCCCCATGGAAGTGAAAATTATGGAAAAAGAAATTAATGCAGCCATTCAGGAAGAACAGCGAAAAAAAGATAACGTAGCCCTGCAGGAACTAAATGCCAATTTTTATAATCAAAATATGGAGGTAATGAATGAAATAGTGCGGCTTGAAAAATTGATGGCAGAAAAAGATTCTATTGCAGTATTAAAAGATAAGGAAGCTGAAATGCAGGCAAGTGGAAAAGATAGACCTGTAGGCGAAGGGCCAGGATATAGAAATGCGGTAGCACAGGCAACTGCATACCGTCAAGAGAGAGATCTGCTTGAAAACAAGCTAAAACAGGTAAAAGAATCAGAACCGTATAAAAGCAATAAAAATAACTTATTACGTGAACAGGAAGCAGCAAAAAGCGAAGTATATTCCAGTGCAGGCCTGGTGAAGCGAATTTCAGTTGCACATGAAATTGGCGGAAATATCCCGCTTATAATCATGCTATTTTTTATCATTCTTGAAGTAATACCGGTGCTCACCAAAATGATGCTGGTGAAATCACCGTATGATTATCTTGAAGAAAATCTCCATGAAATCATCAAGGCAAGACAGGCCATTGAAATTAGGCGAGGTTTTATGAAGGATGAAAATGGGCAGGAATTAACAAAACCTGAATATTATTCAGCAACACAACTAATTAAAGAGCAGGCAGAATTAATAAAAGGTCAGGAAGCGCTTACTACTCATGTAATAGCTAAATACCTTGAACGGGAAAAGGAGCGAATTAATGATAATTTAGATAACTACATGCAGCAATCGGAACAACCTGATAAAACAGCAGAAAACACATGAGATCGCTGCTCACCATATCGGGCTACGATCCTGTAATTGCTTACCGTTGCAAACCCAGACAGCAGGCCTATCTGTACGGTTTGTCCATTGGAGTGTTGTTCGTGGGGTTATTTTCTGTTTTAACGGGATGGAAGCTAAGCATTTGGGCAGGCAGCACACCCTTACCTGCCATATTGCTTGGGGGTATTTTCAGCATGATGCTTACCAACTTATACCGCTTTATGCTCACCTCCATTGCCTGCCGGGCTACTTACGATCGGCATCTGAAATTGCGCAATACCTTGCGTACAGCCGATGTATGGCGATTAGGGCTGCTGGCTATGCCGGGGATAGTGGTAGCAGGCACCATGCTCCTATGGTGGCACCCTGCTACATGGCAAAGTGCAGATACTGTACAGGTGGGGCTTACCGGAAGATTAATGCAGGCTAAGGATGCCCTGGGGTGGGTACTATACCCCTGGCTGGTTTTGGGTTTATTACTGTGGTGGTTACCGCTATTGGCAAAGCAGTACCTGCGCCCTTTGCGCAATGGGGAGTATGAATGGCTCCGCAATCAGTTTGAAAACCAGCGTATCCGGGATCAGTATGCCTATATGAAAGATGGATGGCTGCTCATCTTGAAAGAAGCTACCGAAAATAAACTCCGCATTGGATTTGATGAAAACATTGCTTTTATACCCGATCCCTTTGTTGGAAAGTTGCTGGATGCTGATGCAAGGGTAAACCTACCCTTGGCCATGGCGCAGGACGCACAGGAATACCAAGGTATTAAAGAGGCTATTGAAGCGCAGGGTAAGGTCGGAAAAGCGATACAGGACTGTGATTTTTGTGGAAAGCCAAGCGTGCCGGTTCACTTGCTGGAAAGTGGTCTGGCAAGATGTGCTGACTGTGAGGCAGAAGCCCTGGAAGATGAAGACGAATTACACGTGGTTTTTGCCGAAGCGCTTCATTTTTTCGAATCCCATCATGTTCAGCTACCACGTTACATAAGACCACGCTTTGCTACACCAAAAGAAATTGCGGCATTTAATAATACCGATTTTTCGCCAACACCAGGGTTTGACAGCAGGCCTGTTGGAATGGCAGCAGCCCCTCATACCACGCTCCATTTAGATACTATTTTTATTGAAAAGGGGTTTTCAAGAGCCAGGGTTTTTGCAACTATTATACACGAACTGGTACATGTTTGGCAATTTAATACATTGAATCTTGACAGTCTGGAGCAAACAGGGCAAGCGCTAATATTAATGGAAGGGCTTGCAAGATGGGCGGAATTGGATGCTTTGGAAAAACATGGCGAATACCAACTGGTAGGCGAACTACAAGCTAGTATGAATAACCTGCAGGATGAATATAGTTTAGGCTATCAAAAGCTATTAGATATGATGGCTTCGACGCCTTCGGATGAAAGCCCCTTTGAAATATATTTGAAAAAGTTTGGCAAATGATGAATAACGATAAACCGATATATATACAAGGGGAGGTATCCGCATCTTACAAAGGGATAAACATGAAAAAAGATGCCCTTACCTATTCCGAACTGCGGGATATTTTGCTTTTCGACTTGATTATAAGTCATGCACAACAAATAGAAAGTTACAATATAGCGGAGTTGGACGCAGCCAACAATCGTTCCCTGATGCCAATTATGGTAAAAAACGTCAACATTCGTTACGACAATCCTTCATTTCAAATACCTTCTGCTTCAGAGTTCCGCAATCTATATAAAGTAATAGTAACGAATGTGGAACTGCACGACACCATGGTGCAGCAGGGAAATACCTATGGTAAACTAACCGGTACCTTATATGCTACCCTGGAACCAAAAGTGCCGGGTGGTGGAAAGATTTCTCCAGGAGTACCAGAAACACCCGGTTTGCAAACCATTCCGAAGGAAAGAAAAAGATTACCCGGAGGATGTCTTGATTTCGGACTTCCCGGAGCTGGCAGGGGCGGCTGCCTTAAATGGTGGTGGTTACTTGCGCTTTTACTATTGCTTTGGTGTATCCTTTCCGGTAGATGTGGGTGCAACGGGTGCAGTGGGTGCGGTGGTAGCAGTAATATTGCCTTACCAAAAAGTGACACCTCATTACCGCAAAAGAAAAAAACAGACTTTGAGAAAGGTTCGGGTGAACCCATAAATTTAAAAAAGTCAACAGCATCAGATACAGGATTAGCTTATTTAAAAGAAAAAAATAAGGCTTTAGATACTCTTGAGCTTAACAAAAACCGTACACCCGAACAGGGGCTGGTAACCATACAATTGCAATGGGATGGCACCTCCGATATGGACCTTGCTGTATTAACACCATCCGGAGATACTATAAATTACAAAAACATGGGAAAGCCAAAAGGATTACGGCTCGACTTTGATTCGAATGCTGATACACTAAGTTTAAATGAAAATCCAATAGAACATATATACCTGCCTTACGATGCACAGGACTATGGCGGAACCTATAAAGTATTGGTGAACTTGTACACGTTGCGCAATCATCCTGAAAACGAACCATTGTTATTCCGGTTGAAAATTACCCAAAGAAAAAATGCACAAGAACTCCCAAAAGAAAATGAAACATATAAGGGATACCTTACCAAAGATGATTTGGGTAAACAACGGGTATTTACCCAAATTGTCTTGAAATAATGTTAATTTTATATATAAGAAAGTTTAAAAAAAGTAAAAGGCACATCGTACACCTACCAATTCAAATCAAGACATTGCTAAGGTTTCAGCTTAAAAGAAATTTATCGGGCAACAAAAGCTCTGCTTTCCTCTACTACCAAATAATATACCACCACACCATGTCCACTAATAAATATTGCTTTTCATATAAAAAGAGCGGGAACTAGTTCACATCATTTCTCAAAGATATTAAATGGCCGGTGAAAAAATGGAGTGGGATTTGTAGGATGATTTGATAAAAAAAATGATGGATAAATTTTTCAAAGATTCATTATAAGATTTTATTACGTTAAGAATATTAATTACTATGCTCATAAATGAAGAATGCCAACAAATGGTAGAGAACAAAGCCATAGAGATGGTGGAAGCCGGCTTAAAGGTAGCCATATTGAACAAGGAAGTATGGGGAGGCTTAAGTATTTTTATTGACCACAAGCAAGCCTATGATTTACTAGCTTTTAAAGGAAGTGATAATTGTGAAGAATAAAACGGTAGAACGATTTATGTATGGGGTTGAGAAAATGCAATAGGATATATTTTGAAGATTACCAATATTGGATTAAAGATTGGCTATATGAAATGGGCGATGCCCGAAAATTTAAATATGTAATAGCTTGCTTTTCTTAAAATTTTTTAATATTTTACTTATTTAGTAAGATCAATACTTAAGTATGCACATTACGGACATAACCACACCAGTGCAACTTGCCCGGCTGCTACATACAGATCTGAAGGGTTTGCAGGCTTTGGCGCATCAGCCTGGGTACCGACATTTCACTATACCAAAGGCCAATGGAGGGAGACGTATTATTGAAACGCCACATGAGCCACTAAAACAAGTGCATTCGGCGATTGCCGGATACTTGCAGGATGTTTACTTCCGAAACAGACCATCTTGTAGTCATGGATACATAAAAGCACAAGGGTTTGGGCAGCGCTACCATATAGTTTCCAATGCTACGGCGCACTTGGGCTGCAGGTATCTGGTAAATATAGACCTGGATGATTTTTTTCATCAAATTGACGAGCAGAAAGTAAAACGGATTTTTGCCAGGAATTATTTTCGGTTTAACCGGGAAACCGAAGAATTACTAACCCGATTAGTTTGTTTTCAAAAGCGACTGCCAATGGGCAGCCCCACAAGCCCGGTGCTTAGCAACCTTGCCATGTTGGATGCCGATTATGAAATTGAAAACTGGGTAAGGGGTTATCATATTACTTATACCCGTTATGTGGACGACCTGAGTTTTAGCAGCACAAAACCCCTGCCTTCCACGTTCAGGAATCAGATTGAACGCATATTACTGGCACACAGGTTTGCCATTAATCCTAAAAAAGATAAATGGTTTGACAAAGAAGATACCAAAATGGTAACCGGGCTTATATTAACCAATACCGGGTTGCAATTACCCCTATCTTTTTTTAAAGATATGTCCGACTGCCTGGAAGCGGCTCAGCGTTTGGTATTAGCATCAGAATGGTTTCCTTTGGAATGGTCAGGCATTTATCAAAAGTCAATCAGGCAATCCTTAGCGGGTCGCCTTTCTTTAGTAAAGCAAGTTTATGGATCTTCTCATAGCGTTTATAAAAAATTGACTGCAAAGGTAAATGCGGCTTTCAAAAAGCAAGATAATGACACAGCGAAAGCAAGATGGAATTATTATGGATATCAGTGGTAAAATAATAAAAACTCGATTAACCAAAAATTTTTGATACACCCATACCTGCCGGTTTTAAATTTATTATCCCAATAAATACCAACACTAAATATATAGCTATGCATCTCATAATAGACAGACCGGGTGGAAGTCTCACTGTTCGCAATGCCTGCTTTTGCATCAGCGGAAAAGACCGTAAGCCAAAGCTGTTTCATCCTGCAAGGGTTACAGCTATTGTACTTCAACAGTATGCTATGTTAAGTACCGCTGCCGCGGGTCTTGCAGCGCGGTTTCAAATCCCCCTATGTTTGTTGCATCCGGGATACCCGGCAACCAATATTGCCCCTGCCGCTATGGCGGGTATAGCCTTGCTGCGGCGCAGACAGGCCATTTGCCGCGGCATGCCCATACCTACAGCTATGGCCTGTAGCTGGCTGAGGCAAAAAATGGAAGGACAGATGGCTAATATCCGGTGGTTGCTAACGACCCAAAAAAAAGGTGTGCAATTGATAAGAAATGCCGAGAAACTTTTTAGAAAACTTACGCACCACCTGCCACAATATAATCAAAGCATAGAAATGGCCACAGGTTGGTTGGGTGCGGAGGCTTATTGGGCCGGGCTATATTGGAAATCAATTTCCCATTCTTTAGCTAATACAAAATGGTTTACAAGCAGACAGCAGCAAAATTGTACCGACTGTCTGAACCCGGCACTGAACTACGCTTATGCTTTACTAAGGCATACCACCGAAGTACAAATAATAGCTTTCGGACTCGACCCTTCTATGGGCTTGCTGCATGCCGATGGCAGAGATAAGCAGCCATTGGTATATGACCTTATGGAAGCCTGGCGACCTACGGTGGATAAGTGGCTTCTGGAATGGATGCTGACAGAACCAAAGGCAGACAGATGGGATGCTACCGAGCAAGGCATGCGGTTAAGCAAGGTAGGTCGCAAAGAAATTGCCACCTTGTTTTTTGAGAAAGCAACCGCTGCAAGGGGCAGGGGACGCACCGCACTTACCATCAAAATTGGAATAGCCACCTTAGCTTTGCAACAACACTTGCAGCAAACCCATTATGAAGATTTATTAAAACCAATTATAGTAGAACAATATGGCACAACAACTACCCCGCATACGTAGCCACCGGCTACATGCGGTTGCCCGCAGCAGTGCTACCTCAATTTACGTGGTGGTGTACGATATTACCCACCCTGCAAGCCTGCAGCGTATTGGCAAGTATATGGAACAGTATGGATACCTACGTTGGCAAAAAAGCGTTTGGCTGGGTGCTCACCCACCCAATAAAATCCCCGGTTTGCATAAAACCCTAAAAGCAATATTTACCTTGCCTGAAATGGAAGGCAGTCAGCTTGCCTGGACAAAGATGTTATCTACTCATTTAATGGAAACCGGATACATGGGTAAAAGTCCCCACCATACAATGGCCATGGCATGTGGAAAAATAAATTTTTGGTATTTTGACTGAGAAATGCAGAATATGCCCTATTTTTATCCTTTCAAGTTCATTGAATCCTTTTAAATACAATAGTTTACAAAAACAGT
>JBBQXO010000192.1:0-8314 GCA_038209595.1 Chitinophagales bacterium | reverse complement strand
TACCGAAAAGCGCACCTGTACTGTTTGATTTGTTGTATTTATGCCTGCCAGTGAAATATTCGCTAAAGAAATATTATTGGCAAAATGCGAAAGAGGCCAAAGTAGCAGGAATAAAATAAACAATTTTTTCATAACTTATTTAAAAAAATAAATGAATAATCAAGGGTTTATAGCGTAGTAGGCAATGATGTTTAATTGATGCTTTTCGCCCTTGTAATCTAACAACACTTCGTACCAACTATCCTGTAAAGTGTTGATATGTTTCATTACCAGGATATTGCTTTCAGGATATTGCTGTAAAACTTCTTTTGAAATTTGTTCATTGTAATTGCTTTTTTTCAGCTCTGTTATTTCAAGTGCAATACGATTCTTTTGGTTAATAACCACATGCATCCGTTCTCCGTTATGATGGAAAAAGGTATGGGTTAACTTACCGTTTACATCAAAACTGAATTTGCTTAGTTCGGGATAATTTTGTTGAATCAGCTCTGAAGCAGCTTTACATTCACTTTTAAATGAATGGAATGTTACAGACGTAGAAGCATTGTCCGTTTTTTTCAATAAGTGCCTGGTAGATGAGGGAGCGTTAACCTTCGTATAAGAGGTAACCTGCGCAGACAAATCAAAGGGGTGCAAAAGCGATAGCGAAATGGCTAAAAAGATGCCGATAATCGTAGTTTTCATATTTACAATTTTATTAGATGAACGATATTGTAAATGTGGTGCTATAATCGGAGGGTTTAGTAACACTTAAGGGTGATTCTTTTTCTTTGATTTGCCATGTTTGAATGGCAAGATGACTGTACTACTGTTTCTGCATGATGGTGCGCAATTGTGCAATAGCTGCACTGCGATTAGGTACAGCTAGTTTCATGTATGCGTTGTTGATATGGCGTTTTAGCGTATTTAGCGAAATGAATAGTTCGCTGCAAATATCCTGATTGCTTTTTCCGGCATAAATAGCCTGAATAACTTCAAACTCCCTTTGACTGAGATTGGCAGGGTCTATTTGTTTATTAATTTTGAAAAGGTTTAGAAAGGGTATATGCTGATTGTGCTCATAGTTAAAATTGCTCAATGCAATTTCAAGCGATGCCAGCAAGGTGTTTTTATTAAAAGGTTTTACGAGGTAGGCATAGGGGCCGGTTTTTTTTACCCGGTCAATGGTGGCTTTATCGCTGTAAGAAGTTAGAAATAAAAAAGGAATATTGCTGGTACGCTTAATGTGTTCTGCAATTTCTATCCCATCGTGTTCCTCTTCCAGGTTAATATCCAGTATAGCAATATCCGGCATACCTTTTTTTAGAAGTTGAAGGGCTTCCTCGTAATCATAGGCAATACCCGACACTTCAAACGCTGTATCGTTTAAATGCATGGCTATATTTTCTGCAATAAGTGGTTCATCTTCTACAATCAAGACTTTTGGTTTTCCTTGCATAATAATATTTAAGCCAGTTTAAATTTACTCATGATTAAATTAATTTCGGTGCCCTGTGTGTTATTTATCACGAGTTGAGCCTTTAATTTTCTTGTAAAGGCTTTGATGATCTTAAATCCGAAAGAATTTAATTGTTCTATTTCTCGCATTTGCTCCATCCCGATACCATTGTCCTTCACCTTCATTTTTAGCAAGGCGTCTTCTTTTTTGAGTGAAATATGTAACTCTCCTTTTTCCATTCCTTTAAAGGCATACTTTAATGCATTGCTGATTAATTCGTTTAATATCATTCCAATGGGTATTACCGTATCTGTATGCAGCTTCATGGGCTCAATATCGGTATACAGTTTTACTTTATCGGGCGTTATATTGTATGAATCAAATAAATGTTCCACCAGCATTTGAATATACTCTGTCATATTTACACTATTGGCACTATCCCCCTGATACAGGTTTTGGTGAATAAAGGCCATGCTTTGAACCCGTTTGCTTCCTTCAGTAAACATTGCAGCGGTATCTGCATCAGGAATGGTTTCGGCCTGCAGGTTCAGCATACTACTTACCACTTGCAAATTATTTTTTACCCGGTGATGTATTTCCCGATTCAATATTTGAAGGTCTTCACTTTGTTTTGCAATGATGCTATTTTTGGTTTTCTGCTGCTGATATAACCAAAATATAAGGCTACCTAACAGACCAACGATCAGGAGGCCACTTCCCAACTGTTTTTGTGAACGACGGCTTGCCTGTAAATTTCTTTCCTTTAATATGTTTTCGCTTTGCAGCAAACCTGCAATTTGCTGTTGCTGCTCTAATTCCGTTTGCTTCAACAGGTTTTCACGCATTACGGCAAGGTTTATCAGTTCCTGCTGTTGCAGATTGCTATCTGCGAGGTTCTTGGCTTGTTGCAAAGCAGTATTAAGTTGGAATTGTTGGCTGAGCTTGTCTGCCTTCAATTGATTTTCTATTTTTAACGCTTCGCTCAATTCAGCTTGACGCTTAAGTTCTAATGTAGAAAGATTATTTTCAGCTGAAAGCAAGGCGATCTGTTGTTTACGCTTTTCCGTTTGATATTGAATTTCTATTTCGTTTATTTTTCTTCGTGTTTCGGTATTAAGGAGACTATCCTCTAATACTTTCATAATCTCCATATTGGCAAAGGCGTTGGGCAAATCTCCTTTCTTTTTATAACCCTTTACCAGTAAGCCATATAATTCTGCTTTATCTTTCAGCCCAAGCTTATAAGGGTCTCCCTTAGCCATGGATTTTAAAATTTCCAGTCCTTCGTCTGTTTGTCCCTGTTCCATGTTCAGGTTTGCAAGCAATTGTCTGCTAGCTGCACTTAACATTGGTATTTGAATAGAATCAGCAAGCTGTAAACTAGCTTTTACATAAGGCTCCGATTCTTTGTATTGCTTCATTAATTGCAATATATTACCCATGTTATAGCGGTTAATTATCTTATTGTAATTATCAGCCATGGCTTCGCCCAAATCATAGCCATTTTTATACGCCAACTTTGCTGAATCGTATTGCTTACTTTTTTCAAATGCTACCCCCAAATTTTGGTAGCCTATGTTTTCCTCTCCTGCATTGTTAATGAGTTTTGCCAGCCGGAGTGATTTGCGAAAATATTCTATGGATTCATCTATGCTGCCAGTTTCTAACAAGAAAAAACCCAACTTGCTACTTGTTCTTACCACACCTAATGTATCATTTAATTCATCATACATTTTTTGCGATTTGGTAATTGCTTTCATACCCTTTACATAGTCACCTTTATCACTATATAGATTAGCTTTTGCCATATTTACATTTGCAATCTGTTGTTTATTGCCCTTGCTTTCCTGGTAAGCTTCATATTCAATAAAATGTTTTTCACTCTCTTCAAACCGGTTCATATTCTTATAGAAAACACCATAATAATACATCACCACATCCTGTTTGTATGCCGGATTGTTTTTTTCATTGAGTGCTTCTATTGTTTTTAAATTGGCAAGGCTGCCTGATGGATTGGAGCGACCGGTAGCCCATGCTTTGTTTAGTAACGAATCGATGGATAATTGTACTTGTGTTTTTTGCACTTTTTTGTGCGGAGGGGATTGGGCAGCAATGCTACTGCCTGCAAATATCATTGCAAGCAGTAGCATACTGAAAACCATTTGTTGAATATCCTTAAAAAGTGAAGTCTTCATAATTTTTGAGGCCTGAGTGCTAAATTAACTGATTATACCCAGCCTTGCAAGAACATATTATTGAATGAGTATATTTTTCCATTGAACAGCTGATGTATTGTTTACTTCGGATACCTGCAACCTGTAAAGTCCTGGAGCAAGACCCTGAATTGGTAGCTGGGTACCTGTATTATTCAGATGGATACCCGACCAGCTGCGTAAAACACGGCCATCTGAACCCACAAGTTTAATATAATACGTACCTGTTTTGGCCTGCACCCTGATATTGCCTTTTGCTGGGTTGGGGTATACAACCAGCCTTTCCTCTGTATTATTTCGCTTTACAGTTAGTATTTTGGAATAAGCAAATGTGCCGTCTTTATCCACCATTTTTAACCGGTAAAATAACTCTTGTAAAGGCAAATCATCAACATACCTGTATTGTTTTATCAAATTGGAATTGACAGCAGCCTGAAGGGTAAACAAGGTTTTCCAATCATTCCCATTTTCGGATCGCTCTATATTAAAATGGCTGCTATTTAATTCCTGTTCGGTAGCCCAGCTAATAATATTTGATTTACCCTCTTGAATGGCTTCAAAGGATTTTAATTTTACCGGTAAAATATTCGTGGAAACGCCAGGGAAAAATGTAGAAAAAGTATTGACGTTGAATTGAATATAATAATCCTGTAAATTATAAATGTCTCCGTTTGCGGCAATAAAATTACCTGTGCCATCGTACCCATTGGTGCAGGAAACATTTTCTTGTTTGTAGCTTCCCATCCCCGTTAATCCGCTGGGCGCTCCGCCTGCTGCCACAAGGTCATCAAATTCTGATTTAGTAAAAAACAAACGTACCCTAACTGCGTCGGTCGGTTTTAAAAGAGTGTTGATGGTTATTTCTCTGCGCAGGTATGGAATGTTGGAAATGCCATAAGTTCTTATATCCGTCGCTGCTTTTTTTACAGAGGCAGTTACAGATCCCAGATTATTACCATTTGCATGGATGGCTGCAATAATCTTACCAAAAGGTGTTAAAATGGGTACCCATTGATTATTATTTTGTTTTGCGGAGCTAACCGGGAGGGGGACTGAATTGATGCAACTGATTCCCAGAGGAGTAGCTACTTCCGCATTTACACCCTGAAGACAAAAACTAAATGCTCCTGATTTTTTGACTTCACGGAATGCATACAGGTAATATATTTTTCCCCATTCGAGGCTATCAAAAGCTCCTTCTTTGGTTATACACTCAATGGGTTGTCCACCACATTCGCTATACAAAGCAAAGTAATTGGTATCTGAGTTGCTGGTAATATTTACTGATTGCTCCATATTTACCTGGAATGAAAACCAGCTCCCCTGTACGTTACCGGTACTGCTGCAACCTGTAGGGGATGCTATTGCTGGTGCACCCCTTGTTTCAACCATTACGGTTGGTCCATCACAATTTAAGGGTAGTGGGATATTCAGAGCACCCGGGCAACTATCCTGTGGTTGGTGAGGAAATGCCTGCATGGTAAAAGTAAATTCCGTTGAGAAAATCTCAATGGTAGCTACCCGCAGGATATAAGTTTCGCCACCGGAAAGCGGAGCGGAAAAATGGTTTCCACCACCACCAAATACTTGTTCACAACCTTTTTCGGTACCACCACATACTGTTTGCAACGAAAAGAATACACTGAAGATGGGAATGTTACTGAACCGTATATTGCCATCAAAAGGCATTGCGAATGAATAGTAAACGTCATTTGTTTTCACAGTGGTAGCCTGGCAGGATGGAAAAGATGCATTGGATGCAGATCGGGGATCAAGGGTAATTTGGATCGGATTAGTCAAATTGCCATCAATGGGTAAGGCAGTGTGGCAGCTATCGTTCGGTACATTTACTATCGCTTTCAGTGTAATAAGGTCAGTACCTGCTTGTTCAATAGACGAACCTATTTTTATTTTATAGGTCGTACCCCCCACAAGTCCATCAATTATTTTGCTGGAAGTATTCGTACATTGAATAGCAGTTTCGTTACAATTTTCAAATACACCGTAGTTCAGGTTGCTGTTGCCATTAATCTGAATGCTTCCATCAAAAGGCATGGTAAAATTATACCAAAGATCGAGATCTGTAGGGTGACAATCAGCTACTCCGGATGCTCCTGCATTGGTATTATCAAAGTTAAATTCAATACCGGCACCTGCATCTCCTGTCAGGGTTGTTGAATTGGCGCACTTATCGTTTATCGGTCCTTCAAAAGCTTTTAAGGTAAAAGTGAAAGGAGCCGCATTTATATCTGTACCAGCAACCCTCAGCTTGTAAGTAGTGCCGGTTGCTAAGTTAGAAATTGTTTGGTTGCCTTTTTTACAACTCATTTCAGCACCGCCACAATCTTCGAATAAAGTGAAACTGTTGAGCAACGCAGCTCCGCTAATATCAATCCTGCCATCAAATGGCATCGTAAAGGAAACCCATTCATCGAGGTTATCATCATTTGTTGTTTCGCAGCTTGTGTTTTGTGATTCGGAAGCTCTTCTTGTGTCTAGGGCTATTTCAATTCCATTTGTAATTTGTGTATTGGAAATAGATTTAGCAGTTACACACTCGTCATATGCCGATTGAGCTAAGGCTTGTATGTCAAAAGAGTAAGCACCTGAACTTTGTTTTCTGGTACCTACACGTAATATATATTGTTGATTGGCTTCAAGGTTATAAGCAATGTTATTTCCTTTTTTACAGCTTATGGCTATTTCGTTACAGGCTTCATAAAATGAAAAGGAAACGGCATCATCAGCATCACTAATAACAATGTTACCTTTAACAGGCATTGTAATTTTATACCATAAGTCAAGATTGTCGTCTGCTCCACTTTCGCAAGAAGCGTTTATAGATTCAGTAGCACCTCTGTTATCAAAATTAAAAGTACGTAACGTAATCAGGTTTGCGGAGTTTACGTTTGCGGTGGCGCAAGTATTGTTATTGGCAGCCCCAAATGCTTGAATGGTAAACGATTTAGCACCTGCGGAAGCGATGTTGCTGCCTACTTTTAACTGATAAGTAATACCGGCAATAAGGTTTTGTAAAACGAGATTGTTCCCCGCATCGCATCCGGCGGAAGATCCGGATTGAATACCATTACAGGTTCCCTGATATAGGACAAAAATCGTGGAGTTAGAGGTTTCGGTAAGCTTGATATTTCCATTAAAAGGCATCACGAAATTATACCACACATCGGGGTTATTTACGATACCTACAGTACCTTCACAAGATCCATTAGAACTATAATCTGCCTGTAAATTATTGAAATTAATAACAGTGGGGGAAGTAATATCAGGGATATTTATGCCGCCTGCGCATTGATCATTCGCGGGTGCTTGCGCGGAAAGTAGAAATGGTTGGTAAAAGCAGGTTAGTAGCACCAAGCAAAGAAGGAAATTTTTAGACATAATTATTATTTTTAGATTTGGAAAATTGAATATCTATATCCCGTAGTAATATCATGTAAATATGTATTCTAAATAGTGCATTCTAATAACACTAAAGGGTGATTCTTTGGTATCTGGGTCTTTTTCCATGTTGGGAAAGGCCAAAAGGATATATTGCGCAATAGAATAACTGGAATTTGGGCAGATCTTTATTATTTTATAGCACTCATTTCAAGTTCTGGATGGCTGGCTGGATGATGAGGCCAATAGGGTGGTGAACCATCCTTTTACCGGATTATTGCCTTTTATTTTTTTATACCCTACCTTTATTTCTATGGCTAAAAAGTACCCCATTGGCATACAGTCGTTTAGCGAAATACGCAATAATAATTACCATTATGTAGATAAAACGGAGCGTATCCACGAACTCGTAAGTACTGGCAAATTTTACTTTTTGAGCAGACCCAGGCGATTTGGGAAATCTTTATTACTCAATACTATAGAGGAATTATTTAGGGGGAAAAAGCAACTGTTTGATGGGCTTTGGATTTCAGATAAATGGGATTGGACTCAAAAGCACCCCATTATTCATATATCCTTTTCTGATATCGGCGTAAATACCCTGGGCTTAATTGAAGCAATAACCAAAGTGCTCAGCGAAATTGCTACAGAGCTCGCTATTACGCTAAGTGCCACAAGTTATGATCAACAGTTTAAAGAACTGATTCAAAAGGCAGCAGTAAACGGAAATGTGGTTGTACTGATTGATGAATATGACAAACCTATTATTGATTTTTTGGATGATGTAGTAAAAGCTGAATGGCATCTGCAGATCATGAAGAACTTTTATTCTATTATAAAAGGGGCCGATGCATACATTCGCTTTTTTATCCTTACCGGCGTATGCAGGTTTAGTAAAGTGAGTATTTTTTCTGATTTGAATAATCTCAATGATATCACCCTTTCTACAAGATTTGGTACTCTTGCAGGGATTACTCAGGAGGAACTGGAAAAAAACTTTGCAACAGATATATCAACATTAAAAGTTACAAATCCAAAAATTTTGGATGAAATACAACTTTGGTACAATGGTTATTCATGGGATAATATTACAAAGGTCTATAACCCATTTTCCATTTTAAATTTTATGGCTGAACCTGTTTTTCGAAATTATTGGTTTGCAACAGGTTCACCCGGTTTTTTAGTTAAAAAAATAAAACTGGCTGGTGAATATAATTTTGAAAATATACAAATGAATGAGCGGGTGCTTGGCAATTTTGATATT
>JBBQXO010000191.1:0-8355 GCA_038209595.1 Chitinophagales bacterium | reverse complement strand
CTATATTGGTTCAAGAATTTTCAAGAATTGGCAATCTATACAAGAAACAACTATCAGAACCACAACATCAGCGGCCATTGATATTACTTATTGATAAATAAATGAGCATTACATACCAAGGCTACAATCTGAAATTACAACGATAAGCTTGTCGCTACTAAATTTTTTGTTAATGAATCAAGACCAAAATTCATTTAAACTTAAACACAAAATTTACCCAATACAAGTTTAAAAACTAAATAACGCTAATTCCACAGTCTTTCCAGAATACTAAAACGACTACTTCATGGGATTACTTTGATGGTAGATTTTACATCAAACATCAAAAAATCAGCAATAAAAAAATACCATCTCAATTTCAGGATCCCTTTTTTTCATTTTAGATGATACAAAATCGGCTTAAGCAATGAAATACTCGCCAACGCTACAAATAGGAACTCCGACACATTTAGCAGTGCTTTTAAAAGAGATGCTATAAAACAGAAGCATTTTAGAAACTATATGTCGCATTCAGCCAAGCTAATTAACACTCAGGAGCAGACATAGCGGACATCCTGTGTTTATAAAAAAAGATTTATAAAGCATAAATAAGCTGGAATAAATGAACTAAATGATTTTTTGAATTTGTAAAGGTTAAAAATATCCAATGAATAAGTGTACTGTGCTGTCCTGCAAAAAAGAGGAGGTCAAAAAGCATGTATTGGTACAAAGTTCTGTATTTATACTATAATTTTGGTTTTTTTGGGTTTCTTAATAAATAAAGCCGGTCAAGTGATATTTATAAGATCAACCCATAAGCTTGCCAGAATTAATTCCATTACTGCTTATTATTATGAAAATACCAAAAAAGGCACAGGCCATACCCAATTACAGACATTCTATTGGGCTCCTGTTATGTATTTATCTATTTTCAGCATGTACCAAAACAGAACCCTTATTTAAAAAAATATCAGCCTCTCAATCAAAAATCACCTTCAATAACCTCATTAACGAGACGGATTCTATTAATCCAATAGATTTGGAATTTCTGTACAATGGAGGCGGTGTGGCAGTTGGAGATTTTAATAATGACGGCCTCCCCGACTTATATTTTACAGCGAGTATTGCCAGCAATCAATTATACCTCAACAAAGGCAATCTTACTTTTGAAGAAATTACCCAAAAAGCCGGTGTAACAGGTGAGGGTAGATGGAGCAATGCCGCATCGGTAGTAGATATTAATAATGATGGCTGGCTTGACATATATGTATGTGCGAGTATTAAAAAGAATCCCGAGGACCGTAAAGATCTTTTCTACATAAATCAGGGCACGAACAAAGCAGGCATACCCATTTTTAAGGAACAAGCCCTCGATTATGGTTTAGCCGACACCTCCCTATCTGTACATGCGGCTTTTTTTGATTATGACAATGATGGTGATCTCGATATGTATTTGGTTACCACGAAACTGGCCCAAAGGGATGCTACCCAGTTTATGAACAATAAAGAAGGGGATACTAACAAAGAGGATTTCGATAAACTATTTAGGAATGACTGGGACAGTACCTTAAACCATCCAGTATTTACAGATATTTCCCGTCAGGCGGGCATTATCCATCCTGGCTACGGACTTGGTGTGGCCATAACCGATATAAACAAAGATGGTTGGAAAGACATTTATGTTACCAATGATTTTTTTGGTAGCGATTTACTCTACATAAACAATAAAAATGGGACATTCAGTGAAAAATTGAAAGTAGTATTTAAACATACTTCTCAAAATGCAATGGGAAATGATATTGCTGACATTAACAACGATGGATTGCCTGATGTTCTTTCGGTAGATATGAATCCGGAAGATAATTTTAGAAAAAAGAAAAACATGAATAAAAACAATTATTTTATTTATCAAAAAATGATGAGTGGCTATTACATGTTACAATATGTTCGAAATACACTCCAATTAAATCAAGGACCAACAATTAATAGTAACGATAGTATTGGATTGCCTGTATTCAGTGAAATCAGTTTTATGACAGGTGTGGCGGAAACTGACTGGAGTTGGAACCCCTCCATTGCCGACTTTGACAACGATGGCTACCGGGATATCATTATAACCAACGGCTACCCAAGAGACGTAACAGATCATGATTTTGCAGCGTTTAGCGCTAACTCCAGCAAAAAAGTTTCTAAAAAAGAATTGATGAAAGAAATACCCCAGGTAAAAATTTCAAATTATGCTTACAAAAATTCGGGTGCTTTAAAATTTGACAATGTAACTACTAAATGGGGTATGGAAACACCTTCTTTTTCCAATGGTGCCGTATATGTAGATTTAGACATGGATGGAGACCTGGATTACGTAATAAACAATATAAATGATGTGGCTTTCTTATATGAAAACACCACAAATAATAATGAAAGAATATTTAAAAATTATTTATCCGTACAATTTAAAGGAGATGAGAAAAATAGAAATGGCATAGGCGCGGTAGCAGAGATATATTATGCTGGCGACAAAATACAGGTATATGAAAACTCACCTTACCGTGGATATTTATCTACGGTAGATAATAAAGCCTTCTTTGGCCTGGACGGTATAACACAAATTGACTCTGTTATAATAAGGTGGAATAATAAAATAAAACAGAAACTAACTAATGTAAACACGAACCAACATTTAACTGTTAATATTACAGATGTAAACTTAACATCAGAAGTTATCCCATCAGTTACTCCCAATAATTTATTTACAGATGTCACCAAAAATCTTGAGGTGAATACTTTTATAAAAGAATATGATTTTATCGACTTTAATGAACAGCCTTTATTGCCACACAAACTATCGGCATATGGTCCGGCATTGGCTTCAGGCGACATTGACGGAAATGGCCTCGATGATATTATTGTTAGCGGCACAGGTGATAACCCGGCAAATATTCTGTTACAGCAGAAGAATGGAAAATTTATAACAAAAATGCTCCCATTTGTAATTGGTAAAGATGTACGAAGGCCAGAAAGCCTGGGTACTTTACTATTTGATGCAGATAATGATGGCGACTTAGATTTGTACCTCGTTAGCGGCAGCAACCAATTTGTGGCAGAAACAAAAAACTATCAGGATTGGTTTTATACCAATGATGGAAAAGGAAATTTCACTTTTAATGAAACAGCTTTCCCACAGAACTATACAAGTAAAAGTTGTGTGAAAGCTACCGATATTGATAACGATGGTGATCTGGATTTATTTCTAGGAGGCAGGGTCCTACCTGGAAAATATCCCTTGCCAGTAAACAGCTATATTTATAGAAACGATTCTCAAAATGGAAATATAAAATTCACAGATATTACCAATCAAATTGCACCGGAATTGAATAATATTGGCCTTATCTGCGATGCACTCTGGACGGATTTTGATGGTGATGGATATACTGATTTAATCATTGCAGCAGAATGGAAGTCAATACAATTCTTTAAAAATATTAAAGGACAATTTCAGAATGTTTCGGCTGCAAGTGGCATAAACGATGAAATAGGTTGGTGGAACAGTATTACCGCCGGAGATTTTGATAATGATGGTGACACTGATTACATTGCAGGTAACCTGGGTACCAATTCATTTTACAGAGCAAGTAAACAATTTCCAGTAAATATTTATGCCAAAGATTTTGATAAAAATGGGAGGTTGGATATAGTTACCACTGTTTACCTGCCGAATAAAAAAGGAATATCAGAAGAATTTCCAGCACAGACAAGAGATGATCACATAGAACAGATACCTGGTCTGAAAAAAAGGTTCTTAACGTATAAAGAATTTGGCAATGCCACCATCAATAATTTATTTTCAAAAGAAGAATTAAAAGATGCAGTCAAACTACAGGCTAATAATTTTGAAAGCAGCTACATTGAAAATCTGGGGAATGGTAATTTTAAAATACATGCTTTACCATTAATGGCGCAAATAGCTCCCATATATGCAATTGTAGTAGACGATTTTGATAAAGATGGAAATATAGATGTGGCAGTCAACGGGAATGATTTTGGAACAGAAACGAGCAATGGCAGGTATGACGCTCTAAATGGGTTAGTAATGCTGGGCGATGGCAAAGGTAGCTTTGAGCCTTTAACCATTTTACAAAGTGGCATTTTTATACCCGGCGATGGCAAAGCACTTATAAAATGTCAAGGAATTAATAACCAATACCTGCTGGCTGCTTCACAAAATAACGGACCAGTAAAAATCTTTAGAAGTAATACAGTTAAAAAAACAATCGCTTTATTACGAGATGACAAATACTGCATATACAAGCTAAAAAACGGGAAGAAAAGAAAGGAAGAGTTTTATTGTGGTCATTCTTTTTTATCTCAATCATCACCCTTTATTATAGCTGATGATAATATAATAAGTATTGAAATAATAAATGCAAAAGGCGAAAGAAGAATCATCCAAAACTAACAACAGAAGATAATTTTATGGGCGTAATACTTGGCGTTTTCTTACATTTTATTGGTGGCTTTGCTTCTGGTAGTTTTTATATCCCATACAAAAAAGTAAAGGGCTGGAACTGGGAAAGTTACTGGCTGGCTGGCGGTTTTTTTTCATGGGTTGTTGCACCCATTTTGGCTTGTTATATTTTAGTACCTGACTTTTGGACCATCATTGGCAGTGTATCAAACACTACCATTTTCTGGACTTATTTTATGGGGCTGCTTTGGGGTATTGGCGGGCTAACTTTTGGATTGAGTATGCGTTACCTCGGCATGTCGTTGGGCATGGCAGTAGCGTTAGGCTATTGTGCCGCTTTTGGCACACTAATCCCCCCCATTTATAATGATTTTACCAACAATACAGGGGAAGGGGAAACTACCTTCACAGCATTACTTTCCAATTTATCCGGCAATATTATATTAGTGGGAATAGCCACTTGTTTAATTGGTATTTTACTCTGTGGCAAAGCCGGTATGATGAAGGAAAAAGAGTTGCCCGAAGCGGAAAAGAAAGCAACCATAAAAGAGTTCAATTTAAAGAAAGGCCTAACGGTAGCTACTTTTTCTGGCATTCTAAGCGCCTGTTTTTCCTTTGGCCTAACTGCTGCCAAACCCATTGCAGCAGCAGCTTTGCAAAAAGGTGTAGATTCGCTTTGGCAAAATAACGCAAGCTTAGTGGTCATTTTATTAGGTGGACTTACCACCAATCTCATTTGGTGTGTAACACTTAATATAAAAAACAAATCCTATACCGATTATACCAACAAAAAAACACCCCTTGTAAAGAACTATTTATTTGCCGCATTGGCTGGAACTATTTGGTATTTACAATTTTTCTTTTACGGTATGGGGAGCAGCAAGATGGGTGCATATGATTTTAGCAGCTGGACATTTCACACCGCCTTTATCATTATAGTAAGCAACCTTTGGGGTCTTTATTTTAGGGAATGGAAAGGCTGTAGCAAAAAAACATTACGGATGATTTTTACAGGCATTTCTGTGGTGGTGTTGTCAACTATTATCGTAGGATATGCTAATTATCTCGCTTCTATTAATTAAAATAAAAGAAATAATTAAAAAACTATGAGCTTATGCTGCATCTTTCTATAAGGAAGACGTAGTTGCAATACCGTTTTTTGCCATATAGGATAAATAAAAAAAACACTCAATTGTAATCGTACAAGTGAAAAATCCCTTGTAGCCATTTCCTGATAAGACTTCCAAAGAACAATTTATGAATTTATCCTAACAATACTATCCGTATTCAACTGATATTTTAAATTTGCTTTGTAGCTTTTTTATAATGTTAGCACCATTCTGGCAAAATATTACAACGATTCAAAGCAATTACACCGCATCGAAATGGAGTAAACATCATTTAAATCCCATAAATACTCCCAATAAGGAATAGCTAAAACAATTGTTTAAGCATCAGTTCGAGGAAATTATACGTTTGGGCGGAGTAAAATTCTATACCATCCACCCAATCAAATCAATTCAGCCGAAAAGCAGGCCTATCTGTCTACCGACAAGTTCGAACAGCTTGTACTCAGGAAGTTTTGACAAAATACCAGAAAATAAATAGATACGGAAACACCCTATTCCTGTTATCCGGGAGCAGGGTACCTGATAGGGAAGCATTTCAATGAATGCCCTGCATACTTTGCAGTTCAGGTAAAAAGTAGCACCTTTAACAGGCATCACTGCTCAGAAAACAGGGTGCATGTAAAAATAATCGTGTAAATTACAGTATTGTAGTTTCCGTATTTCCTATTTGCGCATGTTCTGAGAGAAAATCAGAAATAGAAGCAACACAATTAAAATAAAAATACTAACCCTATGGTTACTTCTGTTGAGGCAGGCATTGACAGTATTTTGTTAAATGATCTGACTGAAAAAATCAAAGCACAATATTATCCTAATATTCATAGTGTATTGATTGCCCAACATGGCAAGGTATTTTATGAACAATATTTTGCCGGTGCAGATGAAAACTATGGCAGGAGCATCGGTTATTTCCCTCATACGGATACAATGCTACATGACCTGAGAAGTATAACTAAAAGTATTGTTTCTGCATTGATTGGCATAGCGATCGGCAAAGGGATATTAAAAAGTGTTGAGCAGCGGATAAAGGGCTTTTTCCCGGAGTATGAATTTCAAGGGGGAAAGGCATGCTGGACCATTGAACATTTTCTAACAATGACTACCGGATTAGAATGGAATGAAAAACTACCTTATAATCATCCCGCAAATGATGAAATCAGGATGACCTTATGTGAAGATCCGGCTGGCTTTGTATTAAACCGAAGCTTATCTGCCTATCCGGGGGAAAAGTTTAATTATAATGGGGGTGCTACACAAGTATTAGCGGAAATTATTGAACGTACTTCACATACTTCAATAGACCGTTTTGCAAAAGAGTATCTTTTCGACTCAATGGGGATATTGGAATTCGAATGGAACAAATACTCGGCATGGGGAGGATCTGATAAATTTGCAGCTCCATCAGGCTTAAGGCTCACCTCGAGAGACCTTATGAAGATTGGATTGCTTTATTACCATGGGGGTATTTGGAATGATAAAAGGATACTGGATACAGGATGGATAACAGAATCCTTCTCCAGAAAAATAGAGTTTCCAAGCGACTTTATTGCAGGAAACGATGCCTATGGATATCAGTTCTGGACCTGGCAGGACAATTTGTTGGGAAAAAATATTAAAATGGTTGCGGCTATGGGGAATGGGGGGCAAAATATTTACTGGGATATGAAGAATGAATTAATTGTGGTGGTGACTTCAGGCAATTATAATCGCTGGGATATTAAAAATGATCCTCAGGCCATTTTAAAAAACCATATTTACCCATCCCTCAGTATAATTGAATAAAAGTACTTCGGAAAGCGAAAATCTCTTTACTGAGTAAAAAAGGCTTTCGAGGGAGGACTAAAAGTACTTAAAACAATGCAATTTTTCGACCCTACCTAAGGGAGAAATTGCTTAAAAAAAATTATGATAAAATTACCTTTCAAACATTTTTGGGGCTTACTTAAAAAGGCAGTGATAAACTGGTTCGAACGAGATCCTTTTCGCGAAGGTGCTGTAATTGCCTATTATGCCATCTTTGCCTTGCCCGGGTTATTGATGCTTATTATATCCATAGCAGGCTATTTTTTTGGAAACGAAATAATAAGTGGTATGGTATACAATCAGGTATATGAATCATTGGGTGAAAATGCTGCCACTCAGATTCAATCTATGCTGATGATGGCCATGGAAAGCAAAGATTCAAGATGGGCAACTTTTTTTGGGTTAATCACCCTGATTGTTGGAGCTACGGGTGTATTCGCTCAATTGCAAAAATCGCTCAATAATATTTGGGGAGTAGAAGCTAAACAGGCAAAATCTGGTATCTGGGCTTTTATAAAAACCCGAATTTTTTCTTTTGGATTAATTGTATCGATTGCATTTTTGTTATTGATTTCGCTGGTACTGTCTTCGCTGTTCAATGCCTTAACAGATTGGATGCATCAATACCTGTCTGATACTTTAATTTCTATAATGCAATCTTTTGATTTCCTTTTTTCTTTAGCTGTTATTACCGTACTATTTGCGCTAATGCTCAAGATTTTACCCGATGCAAATATCAAACAAAAGTCGGTGTGGATTGGAGCATTTATAACTGCATTGCTTTTTGTAATTGGTAAGTCAGCCCTGGGGCTTTACTTTGGCAAGGCCAACCCAGCTTCCGGCTATGGACCTGCCGGCTCCATTATTCTCATTCTCTTGTGGACAAGTTACTCATCCATGATTGTATTTTTAGGTGCCGAATTTACTAAGGTGTATTCCGATTATCATTTTGGAAAAACCGCACCATCGGATATTGCC
>JBBQXO010000190.1:0-8423 GCA_038209595.1 Chitinophagales bacterium | reverse complement strand
GGGATTGGTTGATTGGGGGGAATGGTTGATTGGGGGAATGGTTAATTGGTTAATTGGGGGATTGGGTTAATTGAGGGATTGGTTAATTAGGTTAATTAGGTTAATTGGTTAATTGGGGATTGGTTAATTGGTTAATTGGGGGATTGGGTTAATTGAGGGATTGGTTAATTAGGTTAATTGGTTAATTGGGGATTGGTTGATTGGTTGATTGAGGGATTGGTTGATTGGGGATTGATTGGTTGATTGGGGGATTGAGGGATTGGTTGATTAGGTTAATTGGGCAATTAGGGATTGGTTAATTGGGGGATTGGTTGATTGGGAGATTGGGTTAATTGGTTAATTGGGGGATTAGGTTAATTGGTTAATTAGGTTGATTGGGGGATTGATTGGTTGATTTCGGAATTTGTCCTCTTTGGAATTTGATTATTTGGCTTTTGCTAAAAAAGGGGTATAATTCCCTATGGCTTAAGATTAAAAGTAGAAGTTTCACTTTTGACTTTTCGCTTTTGACTTTTGACTTTTGACTTTTGACTTTTCACTTTTCGACTTTTCACTTTCGACTTTCGACTTTCGACTTTTGACTTTTCACTTTTTGACTTTTGACTTTTTGACTTTTTACTTTTCACTTTTCGACTTTTCACTTTTGTCTTTTGTCTTTTTCACTTTTGACTTTTCACTTTTGTCTTTTGACTTTTTGACTTTTTCACTTTTGACTTTTGACTTTTGACTTTTTCACTTTTGTCTTTTGACTTTTGACTTTCGACTTTTGACTTTTCACTTTTTGACTTTTGACTTTTGACTTTTTGGATTTTAACTTTTTCACTTTTGACTTTTGACTTTTGACTTTTCACTTTTGTCTTTTACTTTTGACGTCTCACTTCTCACTTTTCACTTCTCACTTTTGACTTTTGACGTTTCACTTTTCACTTTTCACTTTTCACTTTTGACTTTTGGCGTCTCACTTTTCACGTCTCACTTCTCACTTTTCCACTTTTCACTTATGTATTTGTAATTAATATGAAACGAAAAACATTTATACATCAATCTTTATTATCTGCCGGAGCAATGGTTATAGGAACTGAGAAATTACAGGCTTTTGCCAATGATGAAATTATTTTTGGCCATGGCAATAAACGGTACCGCCTCAACGAACAATGGAGCAAAGCCGATGTAAGCCGCAACCCGGTAAACGACTGCCACGAAATGGTGCAGGATAAAAAAGGCCGTATTATATTACTCACCAACGAAACCAAAAACAATGTGTTGATTTATGATAAAAGCGGAAAACTGCTGGAAAACTGGGGCACCGAATACCCTGGCGCACATGGCCTTACGCTTTTTAATGAAGGAGGTGAAGATGTGTTGTTTATTTGCGACAACAACCGGCATCAGGTGATTAAAACAACCCTGACTGGCCGCGTACTTTTAACCCTGAACTATCCCATAGAAACAGGATTATACACTAAAGCCGAAGAATACATTCCTACTGAAACGGCCATAGCACCCAATGGAGATATTTATGTAGTGGATGGCTATGGCAAAGATTTTGTAATACAGTATGATGCCAAAGGAAAATACATCAGGCATTTTGGCGGCCGGGGGGAAGAACCCAAACACCTGCGCAATGCACACGGCATTTGTATTGATACCCGAAATGGAATGGCAGAACTGATCGTAACTTCAAGGGAACAAAATGCATTTAAACGATACACCATGCAGGGCGAATACCTTGGCACTATTGATGTGCCGGGCGCCTGGGTTTGCAGGCCGGTTATTAAAGGCGACTACCTGTATGCGGCTGTATTGCAAAGCAGCAGCAGGCTTTGGCAACAATCGGGCTTTATTACCATTCTCAATAAGCAAAACATAGTAGTATCAAATATTTGCGGCAGCGAGCCTCATTACATCGGCGGACAATTGCAGGAAATGTACCAAACTATTAAAGCATTCAGTTATCCGCATGATGTGTGTATAGATGATGATGAATGTATATATCTGGCACAATGGAACAGTGGCAAAGTGTATCCTTACAAACTTGAACCGGTAGCCTGATGAAAAAAGGAAAAATTATTGGTTTATTGCTCCTTTTTGCGCAAACTATTTTTGCTCAAAAAATCTATCAGCTTGCGCCACCCTTAGCCAAGGTTGCATCCGTATTCTTTTACAAAAAAACAAGCCTTTCTTTTGCGTTTAATCAACCGGGCAGCAGCATTCATTATACAACAGATGGAACCGAACCCACCCTTGCTTCGCCACGCTATCAAAAACCGATTAGCGTCAGCACGCACAAAGTCATGGTAAAAGCAAAATCTTTTGCAGATGGCTTTCTGTCTTCCGAAATGGTGCGGGTGCCCTTCTTTTCGCAAGGGCATGCCATTAGCAAGCTACACATATCAGCAACTAACCCGCAATATGCCGGCAATGGCGAAACGGGGTTAAAAGATAACAAAAGTGGTGGCGCTAACCACAGCAATGGGACATGGATGGGCTTTGATAGCGATAGTGTTGTAATTGATCTTTCCTTGAAAAAAAGGGCCCGCATATCTCAGGTTTTGCTGCATGTATTAAACAGTCAGGGAGCCTGGATATTTGTACCGGCTGCTGTAGATTGTTATACTGTAGAAAACAATAAACCAACACTCATTAAATCACAAACCTTTGAAACTGTAAAGGAAACAGAAGCAAAAGCTGAAGCATTATTTATTGACCTGCAAGCCATCCCAATAAAAAATTTGAGAATAGTGGTATTTCCTCTGGGAGCGATGCCCGAATGGCATGTGGGAAAGGGAAAGAAAGCCTGGTTATTTTTGGATGAAATAAAATTATACTGATTAACTTGAAAAAAACAGAAAACATATTAATAAATACCAGTATTGCCATCAATGCCCTGCTATGGATGCTGCTGATCTTTGAAAACAGGTTGGTAATCCCTGAGTGGCTGCAGGTTGCCGGAAGGTTGCATCCTATGATTTTGCATTTTCCGGTTGTACTGGTGATCATAGTGGTCATTTTTGCTTTGAATAAAATAGTAAATCCCAAAACGCAAAATGCGGCATTCAAGACCTGGTTAGTTTTCGCTACAATTCTTGCATCGGGTACTGCTTTGTCTGGTTTCTTTTTGTCAAATGAAGATGGGTATAATGCAGAAGCATTGTACAGCCACAAATGGAGTGGTATTATTTTATCATTTTTATTATTACTTTGGAGTCTTGGTTTTGAATGGATAAACCAACGCAAATTTGTTTCGGGAATGGCCGCAGTGGCAAGCCTTGCTACTGTGTTGCTTGCCGGGCATTGGGGTAGCAGCATTACCCATGGTGATAACTTTGTACTTGCTCCGATTTTAAAGGCCGAGGAAAAGCCTGCTATATTGTTTGATGATGCACTCGTTTATCAGGATATGGTAAGACCCATTCTTGAAATAAAATGCATGAACTGCCATAATGAGAATAAAGCAAAAGGTGAGTTGATAATGGCAACAGAAGCCTTGCTGGTAAAAGGCGGGAAAACGGGGAAAATATGGAATCTGGAAACGCCGGGCTTTGGATTGATGATGGACAGAATACATTTGGCTCCGGAAAATAAAAAGCACATGCCCCCAACCGGCAAACCCCAACTTACAGCGGAGGAGATTTTCATAATTGAGCAATGGTTGGCAAAAGGGGCATCCTTTCAACTGCGTGTAAACAGTTTAGCCGAAAATGATACCTTGAGAAAAACAGGATCAACGATGTTTGGCAATTTGGCCTCTCAACAATATGATTTTGAAGCGGCAGATGCAGGTACCATCCAAAAGCAGAATACTGCCAACCGTTCAGTTTACCAACTTGCTATGGATGTACCGGCAGTTGCAGTAGATTTCTATGGTCGTTCTCAATACCTTGCTGCCCAATTAAAAGAACTGCTTGAAATAAAAGAACAGGTAGTTGCTCTCAACCTGAATAAGATGCCTGTAAATGATGCGGAAATGAGCGTAGTGGGTCAATTTAAAAACCTGCGAAGATTAAATTTATCCTTTACAGATATAACCGGCAGGGGGCTGTTAGCCTTGCAATCCCTGCCACATTTACAGCAACTATCCATTTCTGGTACAACCCTTACCGCCAAGGATTTTTCTGCGCTGCAAAAAAATGCTTCGCTGCATACCATTTTTGCGTGGAACACTAAAGTTAAGGACACGGAACAATTGCTTGTTCAACAGCAACTTGGGAACAAAAGAATTTATTGGGGATTTAATGGAGATACAATCACCCTGCAACTAAATGCCCCCATCATTGAAAACGAAATACAAATCATAACCAGTCCTGTTGAATTAAAATTAAAACATTTTCTGCCGGGTGTAAGCATTCGTTATTCTCTTGATGGCACCGATCCGGACAGTATGTTTTCTCCGGTATATAAGGAAGGCATTCTGATTAATAGTCAGGGTATGCTTAAAGCTAAGGCTTTCAAGAAGGGATGGGCAGGTAGCAGCGTATCACAACTATATTTCTTTAAAAATAAATTTAAACCAGATTCCGTATGGGCTAAGCAGCAACCCGATAATGCCTACAAAGGTAATGGGGCTGCAACCTTAAATGACAATGTAAAAGGAGACCAAAATTTCAGGAATGGAAAGTGGCTGGGATACAAGGAAAATGAGGCAGATTTGTTTCTCTTTTTTAAAGAACCCATTGCAGCCTCGGGGGTTACATTTAGCAGCCTGATAGATGTTGGCAGTTACATAATGCCACCTCAAACCATAGAAATATGGGGCGGTGGCAATTTGCAAAATTTAAGAATATTAAAAAAAATAGAGCCCCTTCAGCCCCTAAAGGAAATGCCGCTTTATCAGGCCGGTTTCGAATGTAATTTTCCTACAGAAAAGGTTCAATACATCCGCATCATTGCCAAACCTGTAAATAAATTGCCACTTTGGCATCGGGGTAAGGGCGATAAAGGATGGATATTTATGGATGAAATATTTGTAAATTGAGGAAAATTGTTTGTATATACCCGTTTTATTGGTCAGCAAAGCATTTGCATCCTGTAAAAGTAAATTTTACAAAGAGAGGTAAAAGTTTTATGGTTTTTAGATTAATAAGTAAGGTAACGGCGTTACAATGAGGCAATAGTTGAATTACCTGTTAAAAAGGGCATTCATTACCTCCTCCTTCCTGCGTCTGCTTACTTCCAGCTCAATTCCATCCTTTAACAACAAGGTGAAGCTTTTGCTCAGGTACCTTTCCACAAAATTCAGATTAACTAAATAGGATTTATGTATCCGAATGAAGCCCTGTTCTTTTAAAAGGTTTTCATATTCGAGCAAGGTGCGGCTTGCCAGTAATTTCCGGTTTCGGGTAAGGGTAAAGTGCGTATAATTACTCTGACCTTCGGCAAAAATAATATCGGCAGTAGGAATAAAATAGGGGCCATCACTTGAGGGGATCATCAATTTAAATTCTCTGACAGGGGTTGTCAAACTATGATGCAACTGCTCTAATTGTAATGGAAGAACAACATCATTTGATGAAATGGCTTTTGTAACAGCAGCTTTTAATTCATCCGCATCTATAGGCTTCAAAAGATAGTCGAGCGCACTAAATTTTATAGCTTTTATGGCATATTGATCATAGGCTGTTGTAAAAATAACCTGAAAATCAATTTCATCCAGTTCTTGCAGAATATCAAAAGCATTCATACCCGGCATCTCAATATCCATAAAAACCAATTCAGGTTTATGTTCCTTTATAGCTTCCAATGCTTTGTAACCATCTTCACATTCCTGCATTAATTCAATTTCAGGGCAATACATTTCCAGCATTATCTGTAGTACTTCCCTGCAATGTAATTCGTCATCTACAATTATTGCCTTCATATGTGTTCATTTTTAGTTCGTCTTTACGATTGTATATAATAGTTTATAATTGCCATATGCCAACCTGACCTGTCGGGCAAGTAAGTACATAGCGATTTACTATCAGGATTTCTTATCATCAAGAATTTTATTCAGTGTCAGCAATACTTCTGTTCCACATGCTTCGCCCTTTTCATCTAACAAGTCCGTGACCATAGCCCTTGCTTCAATTTTATAAGCTATATTTACAACCCGCATTCTTTCATCTGTAATCTTCATCCCATAACTTTTTTGTTGTAAGGCAGATTTACTTTTAAAGGCTTTGGCAGCAACTCTGCCTATCCCATTATCCCAAATACGCACCTCAATTTCTTTAGGGTATTCCCGAATATCCACTTTCAACTTGCCACCCGGGCCATTACGATTCATCAACCCATGCCAGATCGCATTTTCAATATAAGGTTGTATCAACATTGGGGGTAAAATAATATGCTCAACGCTGGTTGTCGCATCAATATTTATTTCATAACCAAAGGAATGATTGAACCTTAATGACTCGAGTTGAACATATAGTTCAATGGCCTTTATTTCATTTTCAAGCGTTACCCATTCGCTTCGGCTGTTATCCAATATCAATCGCATAAGCCGGCTAAATTTGGTTAAGTAGCCTGATGCATTTTGCCGATCGTTCTTTAAAATAAAACTATTGATACTGTTCAGGCTGTTAAACAAAAAATGTGGATTCATTTGGGTGCGCAATAAATTCATTTTCACCTGCGCAAGTTGATTTTCAAAATCCCTTTTAATAGATTCTTGTTTTCTAAACTTGGTAAGCTTTGAGTAGAAAAATGTAAATAAAAGCGAACCCAAAAGTAAAAAACCAACTATTCGAAACAACCAGGTTTTCCAAAATGCTTTATCTACAGAGAGCACAATGGGATTTGGTAAGCTATACCAATCAACCCCATTTAACGAAGCCTCTACCATAAAGGTATAATCGCCTGCAGGCAGGTTTGTGTACCGGGCAATGCGTTGATTGCCTGCATACACCAATCCTTTATCGTAGCCCAAAAGCTGATAACGGAATTGTAAGGAAGGACCAAATTTAAAATCTACCGCCAGATACGAAAATGAAAAATTATTTTCATTATAGGCCAGCTGATAAGTTGACCTATCCGGCATGGTTAATGTAGTATCCGGCAATTCAATACTTGTAACGAATACTTTTAAGGGTCTTTTTAAGGAAACGATTTTATCGGGGTAAAAAAAACTAAAACCTTCTACACTTGTAAAAAAAATCTCTCCATCATTTGCCATAAAAAAATTACATAACAGATGGTTGCTTTGGTCAATACCATCTCTTGCATCAAAACTCTCCAGCGTACCCGTTTCCGGATTATACCTTGAAACTCCAATATTTCCTAAAACCCACATTTTACCTTGCTTGTCGCATAGCAGGCCATATATATTATTGCTCGAAAGCCCCTGTTCCTTTCTCAATATTTTTTGAACTTTCAAAGTTTCCGGAGAAATGATATACAGGCCATCAACCCCTCCTGCATAAATTAATCCACTACTATCCGATGCAACTACCTGCATCATTGTCGCCCGGTTATTTCCCGGTAATGCTATTTGGTGTAATTTATTAGCATTTTTATCATAATAATAAAGGCCTTTTTCCTGAGCAAGCCACCAATTGCCCTTTTTATCGGCAAAGGCATAAAAAGTAGTTTTATTTTCAATTTCTCCCAAAACCGGGTGGTTTGTAAACCTTGTAATTTTTCCCGATATGGGATCGAAAAAGGTAAAACCCCCATTGGCACAGATTATAAAATGCTGCTTTGCATCTTTAACAATGGCATGCACATCATTGCTAGGTAAAGTATTTAGCGAATCGTTACTATTTCGCATAAATTGTTTAAAATTTCCACCCGGCAATAGTCTGCCAATGCCTCCCCCAAAAGTGCCTACCCAAATTCTATTAAGAGAATCGGTAACAACCGAACGAACAGTCCTGAATTTTTGTGGCCCGCTATTTACATCAGTATATGGATAATAAGTACTTACATTTGTTTTGCGATCCCATAGCGCTAAAAATCGATTGGTGGCTATCCAATACTTGCCACTATTATCCTGAATAAGTGAATTGAAACCAGCATCATATCGTTCTCCTTTTTTATTGACAATACTCTTTTGTGATTGGAATTGCTGTGCAGAAAGCTGCGTAATGGAAAGCCCGCGACTATGCACAAAAAGGGTACCATTGCTTGTTAAAAGCAGCCGACGGCAAGAATTCACTTTTAGGGAACCGGGGTCAGCAGGGTCGTGTTGTAAAACGGTAGCAACCTTATTTTTTAAGTCCAATATATATACCCCGTAATACCGGGTGGATATTGCAAATTTTTGATTGCCCATTGGGGCAATCGCACCCGCATAGCCACCTATTCGTTTGCCATCAGTTGCCGGCCAATCATTAATATCCTGCCTTGCACCCGTGTTTACATTAACTAAAGAAATGGTATCATGGGCAAAACTTCCTGTCAAAATAATGCTATCGTTTACTTTGGCTGAACACCAGGTATTAAAT
>JBBQXO010000189.1:0-8460 GCA_038209595.1 Chitinophagales bacterium | reverse complement strand
CCCCCAAATACTTCTGTCTGTATCCCCTTTTGCCAGGGGGTAAGACTATTTAATAAAATGACCCCTCCGGTACCTGCACCATAAAGGCTTGATGCCGGACCTTTCGCTACTTCTATAGAGCTGACCGCATTTATTGGCAATTGGTTAAAATAAGTATTCCCTCCCGGATCTGTCAGGGGTATTTGGTTGTAATACACTTTTATATTTCTTACACCAAATGGACTTCGTAAGCTGCTGCCCCGCATACTAATCCGATAGCTTCCCGGCGATCGTTCTTCCATTCTTACGCCGGGTAAAGTATTCAAACTTTGTACGAAGCTCGTTTTATTTGATCGGTCAAGGTCTGCCCCCTGCAGGCTCCGGATAGCAGGAAGTGCGTTCGCTTCTGCCCTGTATTGGCCAAAGGCGGTAATCATTACCCGCATCGTGTCATTGTTTGCAATCCTCAGCGAATCTATTGGTTGTGAAAGGCAGGGGAGGCAATATAAAAAAAAGACGAAGAAAAGACCCTTTTCCGACATACGAATTTTAGACTTTAGAAGTGAACCATTTTTGTAGGTAAAAGTGAAAATAAAAGTTTTTTTTGTGCTGAAAAGATCAATCAAAATTTTGATATTAATGGTATGAATGGTATCTTAGCGAAATGTAAAACCAGGCTATTATGAACTATCCCGGAAGTGAAGTAAACCTAAAAACAGGGTTTAAAAAATTTTATGATGAATTGAGCGAAATTGCCCACAAAAAATTGCAGTATGAAAGGGCAAACAATACCCTCGATACATCCGCCCTTGTACATGAAGCCTTTTTTCACTTGAATAAGCAGGATGGGAAACCTTTTTTGAACCGGCCCCAATTTATTGCAGTAGCCGCTATTACAATGCGGCGCATCCTTGTAAATTATGCAAGGCAACACAACCGCCTTAAACGGAAAGCAGAAAAAATAAGTCTCACCTATGGACAACATCTCGTTGCAGTTGAAACGACCACGGATGAAATTTTAGCACTCCATGAATCTTTAAAAATGCTAAATGATTTAAATCCAAGACAAGCTAAAGTAGTTGAATATTACTTTTTTGGTGGATTTAAGCATGAAGAAATTGCCGAAGTACTTGAGGTTTCTATAGATACCATTCGCCGCGATTGGAGATTGGCAAAAGCCTGGTTAAGTATTCAGGTAAAGGCTCAGGTTTAAAAGAATACTATGAAAAAATTTAATGCATCTGATTGGGAAAAAGTGGATTTTCTTTTTCAGAAGGCGATGGATTTGTCTTCTGAGGAGCGAAATCTGTTTTTACAGGAAACAGAAAAACAGTACCCTGAATACAGCGGACTTGTAAAAAAAATGGTTGAAGAAGAGCATGCTTTACACCCGATGCTCAATCAGTCTGCAGCAGGTATTTGGCAGGACTTAACAAGTGATGCTTCCCTTATTAATTCAAAAATCGGAGTATATCGTATTACAGGATTATTGGGCTCCGGGGCTATGGGTTCCGTTTTTACCGCTGATCGTGAAGAGCAGTTTCAACAAACCGTTGCATTGAAACTGATAAGACCAGGATTGTATGATCAAAAATTTACCGAGGATTTTAAAAAAGAGCGGCAAATTCTTGCCAATTTACAACACTCCAATATAGCCCTGCTTTTTGATGGGGGAGTGGGGCCCGACAATCGCCCATGGTTTACCATGGAGTTGGTAAGTGGCCAAAAAATAACAGATTATTGTTCAGACCCGGCCTTATCGCTAAAGGATAAAATAAGTGTTTATTTACAGGTATGTGATGCTATGCAATATGCCCATTCAAGGCTGATTGTGCATCTTGATTTAAAACCGGGAAATATTTTGGTAAATCAGGAGGGACTGGTAAAAGTGCTCGATTTCGGGGTGGCTCAATCTTTTAGCCCGACCGTTTCTGCTGATGCATTGAATGAAGCTGTAAAAGGGCCTGTCAGCTACCAGTTTACCCTTGGGTACGCGGCCCCCGAACAGCTTCAGGGACGCCCGGTTGGAACACCTGCGGATATATATGCTGCAGGTACTTTGTTATACGAAATATTATCGGGAACGCATCCTTTTCAGGATTCCCTTACTGACAGTCACGAACTATCAAAAGCCATATTGGATTCTTCTCCAAGATTGCTTGATCCCGATGAGGAAAACCCGAGAAATAAACAGGGGCTAACCGGAACGCTGCACAATGCAGACCTGGAAGCCATTTGCCGAAAAGCACTTGCTAAAAAACCTGAAGACCGCTACAAAAGCATGGATCAGCTTGCAGATGACTTAAGAGCCTGGATGCAAAATTACCCTGTAAAAGCAAGAAATCCACCGGCAGGCTATGCCCTTCGGAAATTTTTATTTAGAAATAAAAAAGTGGCCTCATTAATATTTATTGCCATAGCCGTGCTTTCTGCAACCATTATCGGGTATACTTCAGCCTTAACGAAAAAGAGGGATATAGCCATTAAGGAAGCGGAGAAAAGCAAGCAGATTATGAAAGCTATGCTGAATATTTTTCAGATGGCCGATCCAAATCTTGGAACTGGAAAAGACATAACGGCGGTTGCCTTGCTGCAGCAGGGTACCGAACAAATGGAAGAGGATTTAAAAGATCAGCCTGATGTGCTTTCAACCCTGCTTCAGCAAATGGCATCCGCTTTCAATGCATTAGGCGTTTATCCAATGGCTGATACTTTGTCAATGAAGGCATTGAAGGTAGGGTATCAGGCTTATCCCGAAATTCACGAAGAAATTGCTAGAGGGCTTGTTATCAGATCTTCCGTATTTAATAATATCGGGGAGTATGATTCTTCGCTTCAATATCTGCTGAAAGCTTACGCTATTTACAAAGTATTAAAATTAGATACATCGGAAGACGGACTGTATAGTTTGTTTGAAATCAGTACGCTTTACTATAATATGGGAAAGTATCAGCTTGCCGATAGTTTTCAAAGGATGGTATTTGAGCTTCATAAAACCACCTTGGATCCTCCGGACATTAAACTTGCAGAAGATTTATTGTCCATGGGAATTAATCAGCGAAAACTCGGGAATTATAAGAATAGTGATTCTTTGTTACAGGCCTCTTACAAAATGAAGCAACAAATATTCGATCCTCCGCATCCTGAGCTGGCTTATGGACTGAATTTTTTGTCGAGCATAAAACAGGATCTGGCAGATTTCGATGCTGCATTGCCTCTGGCACAGGAATCTCTGCGTCAATACGTACTCGTTATGGATAGTGCCCACCCCGAATGTATTGCAGCCATGTCAAACGTTGCCCGGATCTTATCTGCACAAAAAAAATATGATTCTGCTTTGGCATTATATAGCCGGTCTATTGTTTTTATAAAAAAAACCTATGGAGAGGATCACTTCTATATGGCCGCAATAATGGATGCTATCGGCAGCATAAAGTTTAAGCAAAAAAAATATGATGAAGCTGAAAAATTATTTTTGGAAGTTTATAATCTGAACAAGGGATCTTATGTGAACGGCAATGTGAGGGAAGCAATTAATCTAACAAGAATAGGTTTGTTGTATTCCGAAACAGGGCAGTATAAAAAAGCGGTACCCTTCTTGAAAAAGGCTTATGAAATCAACAAGGAAGGGTTTCCGGAAGGGCATGATAAAACGGCATTGTCTGCATACCATTATGCCATCTGCCTGAGGGCTTTGCAGAAATATAAAATGGCTGAGCCGCTATTAAAATATGCGCTGCCTTCATTGCAGACGCTTCCGGATAAATACAAAAAGCAAATTCAGGAAATTCAGCAAATTTTGCTGAACCCCTGAATCTGCCTCGCTTTAAAAGCCTCCTTTGAATGGTATTTATTGACAGGTGATGGTTCTAATTTGTGGTGAAAAAGTGGTTCCCCAACTTTTATAACAGGTTTGTACGGGTATAGTCATGTTGTAAGTCTTTAAATCGTACCAGGTTAAAAAGCTTTTATAATCATAGTCGATGGTAATATCATTCGAGCCAGCGGGCAGGGTTAATTTTTTTACCCCAAAGGTTGGAATGCTGGTCGTTAATGATCTTGCATTTCCTGATACATTTTTAAACCTTAGGGTCGCCCTTGCTTCATATCCTCCATCATTCTGAAAGGTAAGTATAGCCGATGGTACTGCTTCTTGTTTGCATTCAGGCACAGTATATTCGGTGCTGTATCCCATTTTTGCAATGGTATTGTCCTTTAAAAACCGGATGGTATACCCAATTGGAACACCCGGGTTGTTTTTAGAATACACTGCATTATCCCCTTTTAAAATAGGAGCAAGATCTGCAAAACTACGCGCCGTAACCGCATTGGAAGCTACCGAAGCATTACCTCCAATGGTTATTACCTCTGTATTGGTATTGCTTAAAATAGATTCAATGCGAACTTTGGCGCTTCCGGTAAGGTTAACAACGCCTGTGGTATATTTCAATGCAGTCTCCATTTCTGTATCGGTTGCAGTACTTTTGCTTTCCATCCTGAACATAATGATGCGGCCATAAACCACGCTATGTACATAGGCAGGTGGCTCTTCGCTGTTCATTGCTGCTTTAACAGCTTCGAGTGTTACAGCACTGCCAAATACCTCAGCAGGCGATCGGGGGGTATTCATCGTAACAGTGTAAAACCCCTGCTTAAATACCATCATGGCTACTTTTTTGGTGGTCGAACTTGTTTTGCTGAATTGTCCTGAAACAGCATTGCCCGCCCATTCTACATTTAAATCCACATCTATGGCAAGCTGCTTCTGACTGTAAGAAGTACTTGCTTTATAACTGATATAAGCCGGATTTACATAGCCTTCCTGATAAGCATTGTTATTCCACCACTGCAGCCCATCATCAATAGCACTTTGTATGGTACTGTTGTTCGGATTTTCTACCGTCAGATTCCCATTGTCTGAAATACCCGGTAAATCAATACGTAATTTTACGGGTGCTCTTGGTGTGGTGATAGGGGTAGGAGCTCCGTCAAGTAAGGATTCATCGCCTTTTACAAGGGCGCCCGGGTAAATAATACCGTTGGTGGGGCGCAAAATGGCTATGTCATCCGCGTTATTCAAAAGCGAATAGGTCGTTTTGGAGCAGGTATTATAGTACCCTCCCGTTCGGGTACGGGGATCCGATATGGTTTTCGTTACCGATCTTTTGGTACTTAAGCCATCCGTGCTCTGCACATTCAGCAGGTCATCTGCATTATAACTTAATGAAGCAACATAATCATTGATACTGACAGCATCATTGGTGATATTGCCACCATCGTTGGTGCTGATGATTTTTTTACATGAATTGAGGGAGCATCCAAACAGCGCTATAACACTGAATATAGCTACTCCGGTTTTTCTTAAATTGAATAAACTGATCATAATTTCAAGTTTTTAAAGTGAAGCGATATATATCAACGCACCTTTTTATAGCTAAAGTGGTAATCCATGCTCCATTTTTTTGAAAAATCAATAAAATTCTGTTCTGTTGTTAAATCCCCTATTTTAGCACCATCAACTAATTCTCTATATGCAGAGCAACACAAAACTTCGGTTATTCGATCTTGTTATCATTGTTATCAGCCTGGTAATTGGCATGGGGATTTTTAAAACTCCTGCAGTTATTGCGGCCAAAAGTGGTATCCCTGAAGTGTTTTATTCTGCCTGGGCTGCCGGGGGTATCATAGCATTGGTGGGGGCTTTACTGTTTGCCGAAATTGGCGCAAGACTGCCGGTAGTAGGTGCTTATTACAAAGTTTTTTCCTTTGCTTACCATCCCTCAGTTGGGTTTACCATCAATACGCTGATACTTATTAGTAATGCCGCAAGCCTTGCCGTGGTGGCCCTTATTGGAGCTGAGTATGCAAGCCATTTGCTTTTTGGAAAACAGATGGGGAATTTGTTCAATATTTCGCTTTCGGCGGTAGCAGTAGGGCTGTTTTTTATTGTAAACCTATTGGGGCTTCGTACCAGCAGTGCTACGCAAAATATATTGATGGTACTAAAAATCGGATTGGTTTTAATCCTTATCTCCACCCTTTTTGCAGGCGTGCAGGTGGAACCATACGATTATTCCAGTGACCCGGTACGTGTTTACGACGGCAACAATGCAGCATTGCTTTTTGTGGTAAGTATGGTGGCCGTTTCATTTACCTACGGCGGTTATCAGCAAACCATTAATTTTGGTGGAGAAGTAAACAAGGAAGGTACCTTGCAAAAAGGTATTATCATAGGTATTTTTATTATTATTACTTTATACATGTTAGTAAACTATGCTTATGTGCAGGTAATTGGTTTTGATAAAATGAAGAATGCTACATCCATTGGTGCATTGTTGTTTGAAGCATGGTTTGGGAAAATTGGTGGGAAAGTATTTGATTTTGCCATGTTTATCAGTGTGCTCGCTTATGTAAATATTCTGCTGATGAGCAACCCAAGGGTCATGTACGCCATGAGTAAAGATGGGGTATTGCCAAAGATATTCAGTTATCAGCATCCCAAAACCCAAGCCCTTGTGCCGGGGTTGATTGCCTTTTCAAGTGTAACGGTAGCCATTACTTTTTTCGGAAAAGGAGTAGATAATATCCTGGGTTTTTCAATATTTTTGGATTCACTCGGGTTTATTACGGCAGCTATTGCCCTGCTTATTTTGCGTAAGCGCAAATACAATGAGCATTTGGTAAAGGGTGGGTGGAAACAATGGACAGTAGCCTTAGCTGCTTTTTTTATATTGGCTTACTCGGTGGTGGCTATTGCTGTGGTAATAGATAACTGGAAAGCTGCCATGACCGGCGTAATTTTGTTGCTGCTGTTTGTGGGTATTTATTTTGGCACACAGCAAATGAATAAAAATGCAGCGGTAACTTTGGATACAGAAAAAGATTTAAAAGATTGAGTGCAATCACTGAAATATTAAATCAATGGCGGGGTATGAAGTTGGAAGCGGTATTGGATTTTGAAAAATTCGATCACCATGCCATTGTACAACATTCCACCACCATAGAAGGCTCTACCCTTACAAAAACAGAGGTGCAATTGTTATTGGAGGAAGGCATTACTGCCAAAGGAAAACCTTTGATCCACAGCCTCATGAATATTGATCATTTGGAGGCAATGCACTTTGTAATAGCGGCAGCCAAAGAAAAAAAGGGAATCACTCCTACATTTATACAAGCCATCAATGCCAAAGTGATGCGTCAAACAGGAAGTATTTATAATCCCGTATTTGGTACAATAGATGCTTCAGCCGGTGAGCTTAGAAAAGGCAATGTGCGTGCCGGTAATGGTTATTTTGTTGGCTACGATAAAGTACCCGGTTTATTGGAAGCCCTTTGCCAAAAGCTACAGGAAAAACTACCCCTTACACATCAGCCGGAAGATCAGCTAAACCTTAGCTTTGATGCACATTTAGATCTCGTTTCTATCCATCCGTTTTATGATGGCAATGGCCGTACCGCCCGGTTGCTGATGAATTTTATTCAACAATATTTTGGGCTGCCGCTGGGCATTGTTTTTAAAGAAGACAAGGCGGAGTATTTTGATGCATTGATCAAAGCAAGGGAAGCAGAGGATTTGCAAATTTTCAGAAACTTTATGCATCAGAAATATATTCGGTTTTTACAAGACGAAATCATACATTACGAAAAAGCACAAGCTAAGCCCGGTTGCAAAGGCAGCTTTTCACTAGTTTTTTAAATATTATGGATATTAGCTACATACTTAATCACTTGGGTGAGGACCACGAAAACTACTTTAATGCCATTGCCCCTCCCATTATACAAACCAGTAATTTTTTATTTGAATCAGTGGCCGATCTGCGCAAAGCTTTTGAAGATGAATATGGAGGGTACCTTTACAGCCGGGGTTTAAATCCGACTGTCGAAATTCTCAGAAAAAAACTTGCAGCCCTTGATGGGGCAGAAGATTGCCTGATTTTCAACAGTGGTGCAGCAGCTATTTTTGCTTCCGTGCTGAGCTGTGTAAAAGCTGGCGACCATATCGTAAGTGTGCGGGCTCCTTATACCTGGGCTCAGAAAATGTTTACCAATACGCTGCCAAGACTAGGGGTACAACATAGTTTTATTGATGGGACCCGCCTTGAAAACTGGGAAGAAACCATTTTGCCCAATACTTCACTATTTTACCTGGAAAGTCCAAATAGCTGGACCTACGAGTTGCAAGACCTGGAAGCAATTGCCCGGCTTGCCAAAGAAAGAGGCATTGCAACCATTATTGACAATAGTTACTGTACACCGTTGTATCAGCAACCGCATTGTTTTGGAATTGATTTGAGTCTTCAATCTGCTACAAAATACATTGGGGGCCATAGCGATACCGTTGCCGGGGTACTTACCGGGAGCCGTAAGCGTATGGAAAAGATTTTTAATGAAGAGTTGCTGACCATTGGTAGTGGTATTCAACCTTTTAACGCATGGTTGTTGTTGCGGGGACTTCGTACCCTGCCTATGCGGATGGAAAAA
>JBBQXO010000188.1:0-8674 GCA_038209595.1 Chitinophagales bacterium | reverse complement strand
TGCCGGTTTAGCCACGTAGCTTGCTCCATTTGCGTTCGAGGGCTTTCGTAGGTATTGTGGTAACTAAAAGTGTCCCGCTCCGCCGTAAGCACCATTCGGGTATTTCCAAGGTGGTCAATTATAAAAAAATCATTCACCAGCCGCCCATGTCTGTTGCGCCGGGTTCGCCCTGCATCATGGGCAAATTCAATCAGTAATGTATCGTTTTGATACATTAGGCCACCAATATAGGTTGTGCTGGTGTGTACGCCAGCTATAGTTGCCCATTTTTGCAGGCGTTGGCCTGTAGCATCATATACATATCTCAACTGCCGATTGCCCGTAAAACTGATTGTTTCAGGCTTATCCAACAGGTTCCATGTAGCGGTAAACCCTTTATTATTGTCTTGTATCAGGTTGCCATTGGCATCGTATTGGTATTCTTGTATTTGCTGTACACTATCTCTAAAGTTGGCTAATTGTATCGGCTGGGCGGGTGCCTGATCGTTTACAGCAGTAAGCCGGTGACCTTGCCCATTGTATTGGTATTGCAGGTGATCTACTACGCGGGTTTCGCCCCATACTGTACTGGTACTACGCATGCTTAATATATTGCATTTTACTTTTGTCTTTAATTGCACTTAGTTTTGCATTTAAACGTTTATTTGCGTTTTTGACACGTCCCAATTTTTGATGTTTTCCATCCATTAACGCTTTCCACATCATTTGCCTTTCACCCACTTTTTTTAGTATTTCTTCCATAATACCAATTTCTTTGGTATTGTTAGCAAGTTTTTCAAAAGCATCAATTGCATTAATATTATTTTTTATACCATTTTCAATACCTTGTGGTACAGTAAACTGAATAGCTTGGTATATCCTTTCCTGTTGTTCAGTTAAATAATAATGGCGTGATATATTGTCAGGTATTTCAATAGCCAATTTAAGTGGTTCAATTCCTAATTTTTGTAATTGGTGTTTTCCTGATGCTTTAATACTTTGTAAAGTAGCAGAGTCCTGCTCAAGAAATTTGTTTAGGTAGCACTCTTTAAGTTTATCAATTTTTCTTGTGTTAATGGCGTTTGTTTTCTCTATCTTCCGTATCACAAGTTTTAAATAATGCTCTGTTTTTCCTGTTTCAAATTTTTGCGTAAATGCCGCTATCAATGAAAAATGAAGAAAAAAAAGCAACAAGGTTAATTTTTTCATAGGCTTGGTTTTAAAGTCAATTGGCAATTTATTTTCACAAAATTATTTTTGATACAAATACAACTTTATGCGTACTTTGCATATAGTCTTAATGAAAAGTTAAAACACTATGCCCGGCAAACGCATCAAACTACACCGAGAAGCCCAGGGAATTACCCAACAGCAAATGTCTGAAATGCTGCACATGACCCAAAGCACCTATAGCCGTATTGAGCAAAAGGATGAGAACCTAACCATTGGGCAGTTAAAGAAAATAGCAACCATTCTTAAGGTCTCGGTGATAGACCTGCTACCCGATGAATTGGTGGTAGGCAACAAAATACCCAATGACAAGTGATGGCTTTTGCCCAAAAAGTGCTGTGAAACTTGAACACATCCAAAGGTCTATTCACTTACAATAGTTCAAGGTCATCTCTTAAAAACCTGATAGTGAGTTATGCCAATTTCCTAACCTCCTTATTTACAACAAGTAAACTCCGGAGTTATACAATTGGCAAGCCTTATTTGAGTGGCTTTTAGAGGCACGCTAAAATTTAAATAAATGGCATATAAAAAGCTAAGGAAATCGTTAGGTCCAATGAAAATTGAAAAGTTTTCAGGCGATATATTCTAATTTTTAGGGCTGTTACTTATCTTTAATCCATGAAATCCCCACGAACCGACAAAAACTTGAACACAGAATATTATTAGGGATTTTATATGACAAGGTTAAGATACCACCGCCGGTGGTTAATTAAAAAATGAACATATGAATCAAGATGATTTATTGTGGAAAGGCATCATCGAGGATATGCCTGTCTTTTTCGTTGAGCTATTTCTACCTGATGCTGCACAAGTGCTGGACTTAGACCGGGGGTTTGAGTTTTTGGATAAAGAATTGGAAGAACTTTTTCCTGAAGAAACTGCCAAACATCCCCGCTTTGTAGATAAGCTATTAAAGGCTTATACCAAAGATGGCCGGGAGGCGTGGATACTCATACACATTGAAGTACAGGGCTATCGCGATAAAGATTTTGCAAGAAGGATGTTTACCTATTTTTATCGATTACTCGACCGCTACAACAAGCCGGTAACCGCATTGGCCATTTTTACGGATGATAAAAAGAATTTTCGTCCGAACAGCTTTGAATATCATTTTTTAGGAACCTCACAGGTGTACACCTTCAATACCTACAAGGTAATTGATCAGGATGAAACCTTGCTTGCCAACCATTCCAATCCATTTGCAATGGTCGTACTCACTGTATTGTTAGCCATTAAAAACAAAAAAGGCAGCGACGAAACTTTGATAAATCTAAAATTAAAACTGTTTAGAATGCTGATAAGCCGGCAGATGGAAAAATCAACCATGCGGGCATTATTAACTTTTTTGAAATTATATGTACACTTTGCAAACCCCGATTCATACCGTATCTTTGAACAGGAAACATTATTAATAACCAACGATATTACAACTATGGGTATTGAACAACTGGTTTTAAAAAGGGAACGCCAGGAAGGGCGAGAAGAAGGGCGAGAGGAAGGTATTGAGAAAGGCATCAATTTAAAGGCACGGGAAACTGCCAAAAAACTAATCATTCTAGGATTTGAGAATGAAGAGATTGCTGAAATTACCGGACTTACTGTAGATGAAGTACTTGCTATAAGAAAGGAGCTGAATTAAGAATAATTAGAAGAGTGAACAACCTATAATATTACAACTATGGGTATTGAACAACTGGTTTTAAAAAGGGAACGCCAGGAAGGGCACAAAGAAGGTATTGAGAAAGGCATCAATTTAAAGGCACGGGAAACTGCCCAAAAACTAATCATTCGAGGATTTGAGAATGAAGAGATTGCTGAAATTACCGGACTTACTGTAGATGAAGTTGAGGCTATTAGGAAAGTGATGAATTAGTATGAGGATTGAGAATGATAATTGGTTGGGAGCAGTATGATGAAAATAGATAGTTCAAAAATGCTGAAATGCTAAAAGAGAGTGACTCAACGATGTGGATTACAACTTTCTCGTTTGGACAAAAAACCCCGATTGAAGCATTTACAAGAATTAAAAAATACCCGCAACTTCGGCTTTGATATTAATAAATACTCATCGATTAATCGCCGCATTTTTCATTTCTACAGCCTTTTCATGCCCAAGGTACCGGTCAATTAAATAATGACCGAGGTAGATAACCGGTGTCATAGCCAAGGCCACTACAAACTTATAAATATAGTTACCCGTTCCAATACTCATCCACTGCTCAAAAGTCCAGGGCGTGCCATTGGATGGATCAATTCGTGGTCCAAGGTAAAATGCTACTCCCAAAACGACAAAACTGTCAATAAACTGACTGATAAGGGTGGAACCGGTAGCCCGTAGCCAGATCATTTTTTCGCCGGTGATGGCTTTAATACGGTGAAATATCACTACATCGAGAATCTGCCCAATCAGGAAGGCAATTAAGGAACCTACAATAATCCAAAGTCCTTGTCCAAAAACTGCGCTAAATGCTACCTGCATGTCCGGTACTCCGGCACTCTCCTTACTACCGGGCCAAAAATCGGCTGGTACCAGCCTGATGGCATAGAAAAACATAAAAAAAGCGAAACTGATGAGCGCCGCAGTGAGATAAGAAAGAAATTTGACGCCTTTTGGGCCATAATATTCATTAATGATGTCAGTCATTATAAAAACCACTGGCCAAAGCAAAACCCCAGCAGTCAGATTAAAAGAAAAATCTAAGCCAAAGAGCATAAGATGCAAGGGAGACGAGCCAAAAGTTTTTTCGAGTGAAAAAATTTTTACCCCAATAAACTCCGCAATGAGGGCATTGGCAATAAAAAAACCACCTAGTACGAGGAATAGCCGGGTTCCCCGGTCGCGCAGAATGTTGTGTACCATATATTACGGTAAAAATACAGGGATTACACCATGCAAAGATTTTGGTTCAAATAAGTTTACTTTGCTGCTGCAACTTCAAAAAAATATGCAAATATCATTCAAAACAATTCAGCCACATCTTATTGCGGTGGCCATATTCCTGGTAGTAGCCGTTGTATTTTGCAAGCCTGCACTGCAAGGGCTTGTGGTAGAGCAACCCGATCTGATGCAATGGAAAGGCATGGCACAGGACGGTTTTGATTACAAAGAAAAACATGGGGATTTTCCAGAGTGGACCACCAGTATGTTTGGCGGCATGCCGGCATACGCCATTGCTTTTGGTGCTAACGAATTTATTGCCCCCTATCTTACCAATATTCTTACGCTTGGGCTCCCGCAACCTATCTCCTATTTCTTTTTATGTTGCATCACCTTTTACTTTCTCTCGCAGGTATTGCGTGTAAAACCCTGGCTAGGCATTATCGGGGCACTCGCTTTTGCCTATGCAAGCTACAACCCCATCATTATTGTTACCGGGCATCATACCAAAATGATGGCGATTGCCTATATGCCGGGGCTTTTAGGTGCCTTATTATTGATTTTTGAACATAAAAAATACCTACTCGGTGCGGCACTAACAGCCATATTTACAGCCGCTTTTGTGGCATTCAACCACCTGCAGATGGTATATTATATGTTGCTGGTGCTGGTAATTATGGCGGTATCCTATGCCATTACGTGGATACGAACCCAACAGGTAAAGCAACTTTTAAGTGCTGCTTCTTTTTCCATTTTAGGAGGTGTGCTTGGCATATTAGCCTGCGCAGTCAATATTTTTACTACCTACGATTATGCCCCCGAAACCATGCGGGGAGGCAAGGCCAATCTTACCCCAACGGTTACTGACAGTGTTGCTGCCAAAGCGTCAAGCGGTCTCGATGTAGATTATGCTTTTCGCTGGAGCTACGGTATTCCTGAAACGCTGACTATGCTGGTACCTTATGCTAATGGAGGAGCGAGTAAGGGCTTGGGGGAAGATTCGAAATTCTATGAAACCATCATGGAAAAAATGCAAACCAAACAGATTGATCAGGGGTTGGCACAGGAGGTATCGCGTTTTGGCTCGGAATATTGGGGCAACCAACCCTTTACCAGCGGTCCGGTATATACGGGTGCCGTCATGCTGTTATTGGCTATCCTCGGTTTGGTATGTGCTCCCAACCGGTATAGTTGGTGGATGCTTATTGCTTCCACAATAGGCATCGTTATGGCGTGGGGAAGCAATTTCATGGGGTTCAACGAATTTTTGTTTAATTACCTGCCGCTCTATAATAAATTTCGGGCTCCAAGCCAGTCGCTTGTAATTCCGCAATTACTACTACCCATATTGGGCATATTGGGTCTTCAAACACTTTTGTTCACCAATCTTTCGATTGCACAAAAATGGAAGCATTTAAAAATGGCAGGTATTGCAACAGGTGTAGTGGTATTGCTGGCCGTTGTCTTTTATTTTTCCGCTGATTTTAAAAGCAGTAGCGAATTACAAACCATCAGTCAGCTCAATCAGAGTAATCCCACTATGGCTGCGCCGGTAAAAGAAGTACTAAATGCTGCTGCTGAAGATCGTCAGTCATTATACAGCGGTGATCTGATCCGCACCATTGCTTTAATAGGGGTCGCTTTTTTATTGCTTATGTTCACCATCCGTGAAAAAATTAAGCCTGCCCTTCTGATGCCATTGCTCGCCTTCCTTGTGGTATTTGACCAGGTACCAATAGCCAATCGCTATCTTGGCGAAGAAGCCTATGTGGAACCGGAAACCACCGATATCCTTAATTATGTGGCTTCCAATAATCCGCCACTCTTCAAGATACTTAGTAGCCTGAAACAGGATCCTGATCCACATTATCGCATTTTCAATACTACTAACGACGCCTTTAATGATGCTTTGACCTCCTCGATGGCGCGCTCCGTGGGTGGCTACCACCCTGCTAAGCTCAGTCTATACCAAGACCTGATTGAAAACCAGTTAAGCAAACAAAACATGGCGGTTTATAATATGCTTAATACCAAATACTTTCTGGTAAATGATGGCAACAATGGTATTGCTATCCAGCAAAACCCGGGAGCTATGGGAGCAGCCTGGCTGGTAAAAAATATTGAATATGTACTCACTGCCAATGCCGAAATGAAGGCACTCGATAGCACCAACCTGCAGGATGTGGCTGTGGTACAGGAATCTTTCAAGGCAGATATTGCCGCCGCACCGTTATGGGATAGCAGCGCTTTTATTCAGTTGAAAGTATATGATAATGATCTGGTAGAGTACACCGTGAATGCTCCTGCACCACAATTTGCCGTGCTGAGCGAAATATATTATCCCAGAGGCTGGAAAGCTTTTGCCGACAACAAAGAATTACCTATTGTAAAAACAAATTACGCGTTGCGTGGTGTAGCTATACCAAAAGGAACTACCTCGCTACAACTGAAGTTTGAACCTTCCAGCTATTACACCGGTCGCATGGTGACCACGGTTGCAGATTGGATTATTGTGCTGCTGCTGGCAGGTGCCATTTTTATGGAATACAGAAAATCTCAGACAAAAGTCTTACCTGATAAAAAATGATTTTTAAGAAAAGACCCTGTGTAAAAAGCAGGGTCTTTTTTATGCAGCGAAACAAGCACATCAGAAGCTTCCTTACAATACTTTGTAAAAATGAGGGGCTCCTGAAATTATTTTTGGCACCAAAGGCCAGATACTCGCAATATTTCGGGTATAAGCTAAATACGGTTTAAAAGAAACAGCGCCTGTTAGGCTGTTGATTGCTCCTAACAACAAGACTACAGGAAGGGTTCCTGTAAAAGCGATTAAATGAAAACAGAACCAACCCAAACCAAACTCCTTGCGGATCCGAAGCATCAGCGATACAAAAAGTTGTCGTCCCTTCTTATCAAATAACTGATTGTGCCCGGAAGATTGCGACTGAAAAGCCTTGTTGGAAGAAAACCCTTCCAAATGAACCACTTTATATTTACCGAGAATACCGAGTTTACCTGTTTTTTTAAGTCGGCTGCACCATTCGCTTTCTTCATGGTAAAGAAAAAAATCTTCATCCAGCATGCCTGCCTGAAGGATAGCCGATTTACGAACCAATAAAAAAGCGCCATTGATCCAGTCAACCTCCTGCACTTCTTTAGCTACCGCATCAATATTGGTTTTCTGCACCCCCATACCTTGCCCTGCGTACTTTAAGAGTTTCCCTAGAAAAGGGATCATCATCAAATAATTCAGTCCGCCTTTCAAAGCATAGTTTCCGCTTATTTGAGGGGTACCCTCCGGGTATTCTAAAGGAGTGCCAATTGCAGCAAACTCCGGGTGTTGCTCCATCCAGCTCACCACATATTCCAACGTACCTGAGGGAACCACCGTATCGCTATTGAGCAACAAAACAAATGTTCCACCGGCTTTTCGTATGCCCATATTGTTGGCTCTGGCAAAACCAGCATTGTAACCTGCTTCCAGCCATTTCACCCGTCTAAAGACAGGTTTAAGCCCTTCGAATTCTTTGTCATCCAGACTATTATTTACCACCAGCAACTCGTAATCGAGGTTATGTGTACCCTGCACAATCGAGTCAAGACAGGGCTGCAACACATCGGCAGAATAATAATTGACAATAAGGATGCTTAATTGCGGCATAGAAACTACTTAAAACGCCCTGCAAATAACTGCAACCTCCACGATATAAACATAGATGCTTTAGAAAACGGGCCGATTTGTAACAAGGAAAAAGGTAAAACGGATTGGTGTTGCAGCATTTTTACCAATACACCAGATATTGTCAAGTCGTTCGAAAAAGCGCTTAATTGTTCCAGCGAATGGATTTTCAAATTGCGCATCAAGCGCCACCACGCATCGTAATACAACCAGTTTTTAAAGGCCGGATCGCCCAACTTGCTATGTAGCAGCAATCCTTCAGGTATTTCAATTTCAGGATGGTTGTGGGTATATTGTGTCACTTGTTCATCGCCCAAACCTACTTTAATCAACAGTTCGGGGATGTAGTTGGCTTGTTCCTTACGAAGCACAGCCATATAAAAATCAATATCCACCAACCATTTCATCCGGGTATCATAGATGGCTTTAACAGTATGGTGCACCAAGGTCACACTCGGCGGCCCAATGATATTGCGGGCATACAAGGCCTCGGGATGGGAATAAATAAGCTTTTTGCGCCACGCAGCCCCTTCAATTTTGTGGCTGCTCATAGCTACATTGCTCAACAATACATTGCTGTAATTACAATGGAAGAATTTTGCCGGTGAGCGTGCAACAGCTTTGCTGAAAAGCAAAAGGCTGTCTTCGGAGGCAAACCAATCATCATCGTGTATCAGTTTGATCCATGTACCTGTGGCTTTCTCAATGGCAAAGTTCCAGTTGGCCGGGGTACCTAATGCTTTGGTATTGCGGTAATAGGCAAGTGGAATATCCGCATAATTCATTTTTAAAAATTGCTCCACTGTATCATCAGGACTATCATCAGAAACCACTACTTCGTAATCGTTAAAGGTTTGGATTCGGATTGATTGCAGCAACCTGTCGAGGTACTTTATGTTTTTATA
>JBBQXO010000187.1:0-8690 GCA_038209595.1 Chitinophagales bacterium | reverse complement strand
ACTTACATACAACGGTTTTCTACTCAATAAACATAGTGGTAAGGCTTTCAGCGAAATATTAAACATCAGTATTTTATCCGCATCACGCACGGCACGCCATTGCTTCAGTAAAGATGCATGGCGTATTATTGTGTAAGGTTGCCGTGTGTCATCAGAATTTCCCTCCGCCGTATCGGTCATTAAGGTCACCTTGTGACCCCCTTCGGATAAGGCAACCGCCCAATAATGCAAAACATATTGCAACCCACCTACCGAAGGCAGCGACATGGGAGATATAAAGCAAATGTTCATGTGGTTTTTTTTGTTTTTTGTTTTTTGTTTTTCTTTGTTTATGGTTTTTTTTGTTTAGCTGCTCCCGCCTCATGCGGGATGGTTTATGGTTTATTGTTCCGGTTCGCGGCGATTATTTTTGGTTTAGTTGGATCCCGTCTTTTGCGGGTTTGCCCACCAGTGCCGTCACTCCGACGAAGGAGGAGTCTCGCTTCGCCCAACGACATGGTTTGTTTTGTTTGGTTACTCCCGCCCAATGCGGGATGGTTTTGTTTAGTTTGGTTACTCCCGCCCCATGCGGGATGGTTTGTGGTTGTTTTTCATTTGTGGTTTGGTTGCTCCCGCCCTATGCGAGATGGTTATTTTTTGTTTGGGAACCTGTTTGCCAAAAGGTAGGTTTGGCTCTCCAGGGTCGTCACTCCGAGGAACGAGGAGTCTACCCTCGCTCAAAGAATAGGCGTGATCAGGGTTTGAGGTTTTATTTAGTTTTTGGTTTGTGGTTTTTTTTGTTTATCGTTTAGTATTTAGTTGCTCCCTTCCTATGCGGGATTGTAGTGTTTGGGTTTTTGGAACCTTTCTGCCGATAGGCAGGTTTTCCCCTTTTTCCTATTGCCCATTGCCCATTGCAAATTGTCCATTGCAAATTATCCATTGCAAATTGCTTATTGCAAATTGCTTATTGCAAATTGCCCATTGCCCATTGCCCATTGCTTATTGCCTTTTTTTTTAAAAACCTTCCCTAGGGTCGTTCTTCTTCCTTTTTAGGCTGAACAGCCTGCATTTCAGGTAGTAAAACAGCACCACAAGGGGCTGCTTTCGCGGTATAAATACCCCCTGCCTTCGCCTCAAACCCAGGGTTTAACTGCACATAATCACCAGCTTGCATCCACACATTGGCACCTAAAGTACCGGTTACCGTAATGGTAGTGTTGATGGTACCCGAAGCCTGGAATATTCTTTCGCTGTTATAGGTAGCTGAATAGGTCGAATTGATTGGGCAGTTGTCATATAAAAGCGATCGCCAGATTCCCCGGCCATAAGTGCCTGCATAAAGATAGTTGTTGGTTATTTCCAGATCGGTAACCATTACCCTTGGCAATCCGTTGCTGAAATAGCCCCAATTTGCGGATGAATTACTGCGGTAAAATACGCCGATATCAGTTCCTACATAAACCTCATAATTCCCGTTGCTTGTTCCCTGATCCTGAAAGGCGATGGTGTGTACCGGTACATTGGGGAGCGAACCGGTCAAATTTTGCCAGGTATTGCCAGCATTAATACTGCGGTAAACTTTTGTGGTGGCATTGTATCCTGAAAAAACAACCCATACATCACTGCTGTTGTCCGGGTTTACGGCCAGCCCGGTGATGGTGCTGCCGGATAAATTGCCTGAGGTAGGCCAATTGAGGTTTCCGCTGATAACAGTCCAGTCCGGACTTGCATCATTAATATTATCACTTTTGCGCAAAGTGGTACCGATACCTGCGGCATACATTCTGCTGTTGAAACTTGTGCCTTGTGCCATTGCGCCTTTGCCATCAGCCCCAATATTTACCCAATTGCTCAAACCCGAATTGGTAGACCTCCAGATGCCGGTATTGCCAGCATAAAACAGGGTCGTTACCGTTGTGGTATGCAGTTTAATAGGGGCTACCCATGAACTTGTTTCCCGGGTGGTACCAGTTCTGAAAGGGGAAATATAAGCCCAGGTATCTCCGCCATCTGTAGAGCGGTTTAAGCCTCCATCCTGCGTGCACATGTAAATAATCTGGTCGTTGGTATAATCAATGGCATTGTCCATACCATCGCAGCAGGTAAGGGTCCATTTAAAAGCGGAAGTATTGCTGTAGCGAACATGGTGTCCGTTATCCTGCGTGCCGCCCAATACGGCATTTAGGTTTTGCGGAGTGGTTGAAATGCGGTAATACTGATTTAGACGCATACCGGAAGTAATATTGGCCCAGGTAAGCCCGTTGTCTGCGCTTCGGCTGATGCCACCATCATGGGTAGAATATACTGCTGTTCCCGAAGGATGGTAATAATATCCATGCAAGTCGGCATGCATGGCCGACGGGTGTGCAGCAGCCCAATCTACGCCGCCATTGGTACTACGTCGGCCAATAATCCCGCCAGCCAGGTGAATATTGCTGTTGGTAGGAGATACCGCAACAGCAATGGCCCACCATGGGAACCCTCCATTTCCACTTCCGTTTGAAGCATTTCCAAAAATATTGGGGGTATTGGTAATCAGGGTAAAATCATCTCCGCTCCACGAATATCGGTAGTAACCCCTTATGGTGCTGTCCCCCTCCCGTCCCATCATAATGTATACATTATTGGCGGCAGCCGGGGTAACGGCAAGCATACTTCTTGTTGTGCCCACCGTGCCAGCGGGAATGGTTTTATTGACCCAGTCGGCTCCCCCATTGGTCGATATCCTTAAAATGGAGGAGGCATAGGGTATGGCTGCCACCCTGTTGGCATTATTGGGGGCAAAAATAATATCGCTGTATTCTCCGGTTAACTCTTGTATCCAGTTGTTTCCTCCATCGGTGGTTCGCCAAACCCCGTTGCTGGTAGCTGCCATTAAAATGCTGGAATTGGTGGGGCTTTGTATTAGTTTGAAGCCATATCGTGCGGCATCAGCCCGGTTCCAGTTAAGCCCGGTAGTTTGCCAGGTGTTGCCACCGTCAAAAGACTTAAACACTCCGGAACTCCTTTCTTTTACATAGTAACCCCAGTTGGTACCGCCATCGCCATCACCGGTAAGGATGTAAATAATATTGGGATTATTTTGCTGCACCACCACGCTTGCTATGGATAAACTTGGCAGGTTGTCGGTTAAGGCTACCCAGCTGCCTCCGAGGTTGGATGTGCGCCACAATCCTCCGGTACCGCTGCCTACATACAAGGTATTGGGGTCGGTGGGGTGAAACGCAACACTCTCTGTCCTGCCTAAAAAGTCTTGCCCGTTGGAAATGCTCCCCGGGCCTGCCGATGACCATCCACCATTTACATTGTTCAGCGCCGGCAAACTGTTTACTGCCAGCAAAGCTTCCTCGCTCTTGATGGTCCAGCTACCCACTTTGCCATCAGGGTCTAAATGCTGATTGGCAAACCATTCCCAACGTTTCCAAAGCTTATAGCCATTTTTGTTTTTTTCAGAATCCGTATTAAAGCGATTGAAATATTTTTCAACGGAAGTTTTGACGGTTTCAAATTGGGTTTCTGCCGGCAGTTCTTTAATGATTTCAATGTAATCAGCCGGTTGTGCAAATAGAGGTGTTTCTCCCAGCCAAAACATGGTAATGACTAAGAGGAAGCTACTAAAGTATAATTTAATGTTGGCCATATGAGTTGTTTTAAGCCTGACTAATTTAACCTTATATTTTGGATTTTGCAATCATTTACAAAATAAACGGGAATATAGAGCAATTTTCGGTGTTGTTTCCGAGTGAATGCTTGCCTGAAATTGTCCTTTTATAATCTTAGGGCGACCCTTACATATTGTTCAGGCTGCAGTTAATCCATTCCTCGTCAAAATCTGTTTTGTACTTTTTGTAAAAATGAATTGCCGGTTCGTTCCATTCCAGCACCTGCCATACTATCCCCGAGAATTGCTTTTCCCTGGCCTCGGATATTAATGCATCAAATAATAATTTCCCCAATCCTTTGCCTCGCCATGATTCCGTCACCAGTAAATCTTCGAGATACATACGCTGCCCCTTCCAGGTACTGTAGCGTATATAATAAAGTGCAAAACCTTGTATATTTCCTTGGGCTTCTGCCACAAAGGCACTCCAAACTGGATTGGTTCCAAAACCACTTTCCACAAAATGATCGAGTGTAACGGTTACTTCTTCGGGTGCTTTTTCGTAAATGGCAAGTTCTAAAATCAATTCGAGTAGCCTTGGGCAATCAATTGCATTGGCTTTTCTAATGGTTACAGTTGGGGTATCAGTCATCATAATGATTTATTCAATATTGCTGCGAATATACAATAACAGGTCCCGAAGGTCATTAAATCGTGTCCAGGGAATAAAGTGGTTTTCTCCTTTAAGGGTTATTGTTTTTACTGATGCAGCATGGTTGAGTTTTTCTTCGGTCCAGGCCATATTTTCAAAAGGAACAAACATGTCTTTAGTGCCATGTACCAGGTACACATGGGCGCGAACTTTACCAAGTATTTCCGGCATTTGCAAAACATATTTTTTAAAGTCAACCAATTCGTCGTTGCTTGGACCGAAGGCACCAGGAACTGCCCACCGCAAGGCGCTGGATGCAAGTGGTTTTCGCCATCTCTCCTTAGGCTCCAGTTCTGGCGATTGACTGCCAGCCAAGATCAAGAGGGTTGTAACAGAAGGATTTTCTTTTGCCCCCAATGCGGCAACAATGGGTCCGCCAAGTGAATGACCAACCAGTAAAATGGGTTGACCGTTGCCGTTGCTGCGGATCAGTTTATCAATCATCTCCACCTGAAGTTCTATGGGTTCTGATTGGCCGAAATTGCTATACCCAAAACCAGGTCGGTCAATCGAAATCAGCCTATAGGATTTACGAAGCGCACTATCTTTTAAATAGTCTTCAAAATTATTCCAGGAGCCCGGTGTGCCATGGATAAAATAGATGGTAGGTGCGGTTTCTTTTCCGGTTTGTAAATAATGGATGATGCGTTTGCTGGAATACGGGTAATTTTTAATTTGCAGGGGAATATTCTGTTTTGCAAAAGCCTCTTTTACAACCGGATCCGGGGTTCTGAATTTAAAACAGCCCTGCCACAAAAGCATACAGAAGAAACCCACAATTAAACGGTGTAACCATTTGAATGATTTTTGCCAGCCAGTTTTTTTCGATTTTTTTTTGCCAGATTCCATTTGCATACTCATCACCCGTTTTTTAGATATAAATTATTATTTTTTATAACCAGGCCCTTTTAAAAACCTTCCTGAAAGCGCATTGGTATGCTCTCCATTTTTTAAAACCTGTATGCCATTTACCCACACCTGTATCACACCGGTACTGTATTGATGCGGATTTTCAAAAGTAGAAAGATCCTGAATTTTAGCAGGGTCAAAAACCACGACATCTGCAAAATAGCCAACTTCCAACCGCCCTCTTTTTTGCAGTTTGAGATTGGTGGCAGGCAAATCAGAAAGTTTGTGTACAGCCTCCTGTAATGAAATAACCTTTTCGTCCCGTACATATTTTCCTAACAACCTCGCCACATTACCATAAGCCCTTGGGTGTGTACTGCTTTTTAAAAATATTCCTTCATTGGTATAGCTTCCGGCATCACTACCAAAACTCATCCAGGGTAAGGCTATCTGTTTTTTTATATTGTCTTCATTCATCAATACGTATGCAGTACCAATTCGGCTGCTATCTTCTATAATCAAATCCATGGCGCATTCTTCTACTGACTGACCCCGGAGCGCAGCCACTGCTCCTAATGTTTTACCGTTGTATTTTTTAAGGGAATCTTTTGTAAATTCTATCAGGATCACATTCTCCGGGGTTCCGGCAGCAAAATAAAGGTTTTCCCAATCCTGTGCATCGGTATTCATGGCCTTTGTCATACTCACTCTTACAGCAGGATCCTGCAATCGCTTCCAAAGCTTGCCGAAACCTCCCTCTTGTAAGGAAGGAGGGAATGCGGAAGTTAGCCCGGTAGCCCCTGCCTGATAATTGTACATGTCTGCCGTAATTTTCAGGCCTTCTTTTCTTGCCCTTTCAATACGATGAATGGCGCTATCCATTTTTGACCAGTTGTTTTTTCCTGCGGCTTTTAAGTGATATACTTCTGCCGGAATACCGGCATTTTTCGAAATCGTAATCAACTCTTCAAGAGCTTCCAAAAATTTATTCCCTTCACTGCGCATATGGCTGATGTACATGCCTCCATAGGGCGCCGCGGCTTTGCATAGTTCTGTCAGTTCACTGGTTTTGGCAAAAAATGCCGGGGGATAAATAAGAGAAGAAGCTACACCAAGTGCTCCTTCCCGCATGGCTGTTTTTACCAAAGCTTTCATACTGTCAAGTTCTGAGGGTGTCGGCGCCCGGTTGTCTTCTCCCAGTACATAAATGCGCACCGAAGTAGCCCCTACAAAGGAGGCCACATTGCAACTGATCCCTTTTTTTTCAAGTTGGGTAAAATAATCTCCGAATGAATTCCAGGAAACATCATATTTAATATCTCCCTGACCTTCCTGCAATTCTTTTTTCATTTTGGCGTTCAATGGCCCCATGCTCCAGCCTTCGCCCATTACCTCTGTGGTTACGCCCTGACGGATGTCGCTTTGACTTCTGCCATCTTCCAGCAAGGTTTCGTTTGCCCAACTGAGCATATTGATAAATCCTGGGGAAACAGCCATGCCGTCTGCGTCAATTTCATTTAATGCTTTTGCACCGGATAAGTCACCAATAAAAGCAATTGTATCCTGATTGATGGCTAAATCTGCTTTGTAAGGTGCGCCACCTAATCCATCATAAATCATTCCATTCCGGATAATGGTATCGTATGGTTTATTTTGACCGCAACCAACCAAAAAGATAATTACAACAAAAAGGATTGAAAGTATACGCATAATTTATTTTTTACGATTTGCTTTAAAATTACCATTAGGCTGCATAAAGGTGAGTGCCGTTGGAAGGGCTCCTTCTTTTTTGTCGAATTCAACAAAGTACCCTGATAATACCTTGAACGAAAATTTATTATTCTCCGTAGGAATGAGTTCGTAAGGCGGTTGGCCGGGAACTTCTATAAATAGTTTTGAGTCTTCTTTGATATACACTTTTACGGTGGCCTGTCCGGCTAAATCATAATCTCCTGTATAAAGTTCTAATTCCGCCTTGGTAAGGGGCTTGGGTTTGAGTGTTTTTTTAAATTCAAGCTGTAGGGTAGGGGCTTCCATTCCATAGGCATTCAATGATTCTATATCACCTGATGTATTGGTGTTGAAACGGAAAGCAATCTCGCCTTTTTCAGACGTATCTACTTTTTCTCCCGCTGTAAGAAAATAGGGATAGAAAATATCGTAATGCCACTGTCTTAACCACATTTCAGTTTTTGCAGTATGCACAAAAAGGCTGTCGTTTTTAGCATAAACATCCATCTTTCCATATCCCGGATGGTTGTAAATGCCTTCATATTCTCCTATAGAGTGGGAGGCAGGGGCCTTTTCTTTTCGTGAAAAACTGACTTTAGATTTAGCTTCTTTTGTTTGGATTTTTGTTTTAGCAGCAGAGGCTAGCAGTTCCTTATTCCAATCCACTTTTTTCAGCTCCAGCATCCGGTCGCTTATCAAGTTTCTTACGATAGATGGAATGGTTCTTGAATCCTGATTGGACAAAACAATGATGCCTATACTATCGGTAGGATAAAAGCAGGTAGAAGCAATAAATCCATCGATGGCCCCGCCATGTTCCACCCGGTAGTGGCCACGATAATTGGAGAGGAACCATCCAAAACCATAATTACCCCCGCTGATATCGGGATGTTCGCTATCCGGAATGCCGGAACCTGTTGGAACCTGCGCTGAAATGGCTTCTGTAAAATGGCTTGCAGGGATTATTTGTTTTCCGTTGTATTTTCCACCATGAATCCAGGTTCGAATCCATTTTGACATTTCTGCTACAGAACTGTACACGGCACCTGCAGGCCCCATACCTCCTATATTGTAATGGGGCACCATTTTGAGTGTGCTGTCATTTTTATATTGATAGGGAGATGCCAGGTTTGGGTCATTTTTTACCGCCTCGTAGGGCATGTTGCTTCTGGTCATTCCAAGCGGTTTAAATAGTTTTTCCCGCATGTTATTTTCCCAGGAAGTGCCGGTTAGTTTTTCTACTATTACACCCTGTGCCAGAAACATAAAATTATTGTATTGGTACTTTTCTTTGGGCTTGAAGGTAGGCTCCTGATATTTTATACGTTGTATCAGGCTGTCCCTATTTTCTGACTGGTTTAAATACCAGGAGAGGTCATGGCGGGGTAAACCTGTTTTGTGGCTCATCATATCCCGGAGTGTGATGAGATTATTCATATCGTTATTGTAAAATTGCAATGCCGGCAGGTAGGTTCTTACCGGTTCGTCGTAGCTCAGTTTACCTTCTTCGGCCAGCATACCAACAAGGGTGGCTGTAAAAGCCTTGGTACAAGAGCCAATGGCAAATAAAGTATTTTCATTAATTGGTTCTTTTGATTCCAGATTTTTTACCCCAAAGCCCTTTGCATAAATAACCTTGTCTTTTTCAACTACAGCTACCGCAAATCCGGCGCCTTTCCAATCTTTCAATACTTTATCCAATTCCTCTTCAATCCCCTGCAAACGATTTTCGTTTTTAGGGGCCACTTTTTTTTGCGCAAAAGCAAATAAAGTAGATAGCACCAAAGCAAGTGATAGTAGAAATTTCATGTGTTT
>JBBQXO010000186.1:0-8702 GCA_038209595.1 Chitinophagales bacterium | reverse complement strand
ACGGTCAATTGCGCATTGTTTTGCAGCCATACTCTTCTGGCAAAAGCAGATGGAATATCTACCATAGGAAATACAGTAACATTACCCGGCACTATCACATCGGTATTTGAGGTAGGTATTTCTCCGCAACTCCAGTTATTTAAATTACCCCAAAGGTTATTCTCTGTTCCTGTCCAGATGTTGGCAAAGGTGAGGGTAAACACCGGTCCGGGGGTTGTGCCATCTGCAAGGCAACGGATTTGCGTTCCATAAGCCCCAACCGGCAACTGTGTAATCAGTAGTTCATAACTGTTCGTTCCGGAATATACGGCACTTGGGGTAAGGTTTTCCCATACCTCACCATTAAGAACCTGCCATACAAATTGGTTACCCGAAACCATTCCCTGCAAAGTGATATTGGTTCCCGGGCAAAGCGTTATATCGGGCACTGTACCAATGGCTCCTGCACTCTCATTATTGTTTTTATCGAGGGCACCTACCACATACGTTGCATAGCGGTCATTTGGCAGGTACAAAGCCGTGCGGCGGGTAATCTCTATTACCTTGGTGCCGTCGTGGGCCAATGGTATGGCTTCGTTGGCAAAAGAATATTTATACACGACATACTTTATGGCAAAGTCGCCATCAGCTGCCGCAGTAGGGGCATCCCAGCGCAGGCTATCTCCTTCTACCCGCACATTGGCTGGAGCATTCGGGCATATCGCATCTTTCCACGACATAGGTGGTGCATATGATTTGTAGCGGTATAATCCCTGCTGCAAAGCAGTCTTTAAGCCTTTGCTGTTGTTCATGATCTGTAAAGTCCGGTATCCTATTTCTCCGCGGATAGCTTCTCTTGCAGGTTGGCGATTCATGCTGATCTGCGCTTCTATTTCAGAGGCGGCCCAATTGTTGGGTACATCCACCATTTTGTACCAGGCCTGCCCGGTATAGAGGTGTCTGTTGGTTAGGGTTGCCTGACCGTTCCACCATAGCGAAAGCGAATTGTAATCCTGCGCACCGGTTATTTTCCAGTAAAGCTGTGGTGCTACATAGTCTACTTTACCTGCCTGCAACCAGGCAATCGGATCGCAATACAAAGCACTGAATGAAGAAGTACCAGCAATACCCGGCGGGGTACCTGCCTTCCAGATACCAAACGGACTAACCCCAAATACCACATTCCTGTTTTGGGTGGTATTGATGTGCTGAATGGTGTCATAAACCATCGCAATCATTTGGTTTACGTTATCACGGCGCCAGTCGCCAATGTTGCCAATGCCTGATGGATTATTGGCGGCGTAAGTGGCATTATCCTGTGTGCTAATGGCCGACGGGTAGAAATAATCATCAAAATGGATGCCATCTACATCGTAACGGGCGGCAATATCTGCCATGATATTTTTCAGGTAGGCCTGTACTTCTGGCAAACCTGGGTTCAGTATCAGGTTCGTTCCAATAGTAAGTATCCAGTCGGGGCGCTGGTTGATAACATGACTGGCTGCCAATGGATATGATCCTGTTCTTGCCCGGTAAGGGTTTATCCAGGCGTGCAAGTCAATGCCTCTTGCATGGGCAGCTTCTACGGCAAAGGTTAGTGGATCCCACAAAGGGCTTGGAGCAACGCCTTCAGTTCCGGTGAGGTAGTAACTCCATGGTTCATAGTTGGAAGCATAAAAGGCATCACTACCTGTACGCACCTGCAGGTAAATGGTATTGAAGCCGGTATTTTTCAACGTGTCGAGAATGGTAATCAACTCAGCTTGTTGTACTGCCTGGCTGGCGCCACGGGTAGGCCAATCGAGATTGAAAACTGAGGTTACCCAGGCACCCCGAAGGCTACGTAGTGGGTAGGCATCATCTACTTCCCCTGCATCGTCTCCACATTCGGCAGCAGTTTCTATATTAATGGAAACCGTTTCATTACCAGAGAAAACCCCCGCAGTATTGGCGATTTTATATTGGAAAACATCCGGTCCATTATATCCTGCATTTGCCTTGTAAATGACGTAACCATCCGCAGCCTTTTTTACGGTGCCTTGGGTGGGTGCTGTGGTAATGGTAAGCGATTGCGGGTTGAGCGGCAACCCGTTCCCGTTATCATTGTTTAGCAAGTAAATTCTTTTGGCTTTTCCTTCTTGTACTTTGGCGGCATCTGCCTGAGTAATAGGTGGAGCAGGCACTGCTTCTACGCCAAACCAAGGGAAGGCTTTTTCAAAAAAGGCACTCATACCCTGATCGCTTGCTGTTTCCAGTGGGAATGCGAGGAACAGTATGGATCCCGGATTACTGCCGGCCCCAAATGTACCCTTATAACCGATGGCCGCTTTGTTGGGAGCTACAATATAATCCATCAGCGTAACAGAACCGTTTACTGGCGAAATCGCATCCGGAAAGTCTTCAGGATACACAATGCCAAAAGGAATATTTAATCCTTCGAAAGCAGAACCGGCTGTGCCACTTGCCGGTGTGTAGCCTGCAACGCCATCATTTACATAAGTAGATTTCAGGTAGTTGGTCATAAAATTAATATCAAAGCCAGCCGCCGCCGCACGACCTAAGTTGTAAGCTATTTCCGATCCGCTTATCAGCATCTGTCCGCCGTTATCCAGATAGGCAGTGATTCTTGATTTTTCATTGGCTGAGAAAACGACATTAGCACTGCTTTCATCACCAACAAACCATACCACGAGGTCGTAACCAGTTAAGCTAATGGTTCCATCTTCTACTTTCTCGTTGGCTGCTGTACTAATCTGTACCAATCCCCTATCCCGCATGGCTTTAAAGTAAGATACTGCAAAGGAGTGTACATTTACTTTATAACTACCACTTGTACGGTCAAAACCATCTACAATCAAAACCTTTTTTCCGCTTGCGGCTGTTGAGGCAGAATACATATCGCTGTACCCGCTTTCAACGGGTGGTTCGGCACCATTTGAAACCAAAGCGGTAAGGCGATAATGGTAAACCAGCCCGGTGGCAGGTACCATAAACTGTTCAGGCTGCAGGGTAATAGTGTTTGTAGCCGGTGTAAGTGTTGTTTCATTGGCAGCTAGTGCCCAGTTGTTCAGGTCGTCGCCTTGCGCATAGTAAAGCCGGTATCCCAGCAGAGTAGCTTCGGTATTGCTGCGCCAGGTTGCCGTTACGGTGGTATTGCCGGTTGCCGACTCTACGCTCCACAGCGTAGGAGTTCCTACTGCAGGAAGTGCCCCCAGTACTTTGGAAAGAAAAGTATTCCAACGGTTGGTGGTCAGGTTGGGACAATTAGTAGCGATTACATCGCTGTGTCCATAAATGCCGCGATCCCCATTATTTCCCCTTCTTTGTTTAGGTATATTGTTACGATTGCAGGCGTCTGCACAAAGTTTTCCCGCTTCATTTAGCATGGGCTGACTATCCCACATGGAAAGGTTGGCTACCTGTACCTCATGTTCCACACCAATGCCCTGATCATTGTATTCAGTCACGCCTTGACTCCAGGCGCGGTTGGCTTCATCTACCATCTGCGTTATCTGTCCATCAAAATTGCGCACCACATAGTGCGCACTTACCTGTGAGGTACAGTTTTTAAACCAACTGATGGTACCTTCATAAGTACCTACGGCAATATAATGGACAAAATAGTAACGGATACCTGCTCCTGTGGGTCGGTTGCTGAAATTACAGGTTGTATAATTCAAAATGGCCGCCGGGTAATCGGGTATTCCATTTCCCTGCAAGGTGATTGGTATGGAGGGTTCCAGGTCTTCATAAGCAGGGATTTCAATTTTCGGGTTTTTCTCAATTAGAATAATCTCTCCCCAGATACTGATGGTTTTTGTACCCTCATTCATAATGCGGTAAACCCGCTGTGCAAGGGATGCCTGCAAGTCTTTTTCGGGCATGCCTGTGAGCCGGCAAATAGATCCAAACCAATCTTCCGGGTTTTCTGTGATTCCTTTAGCGGATTGATATTGGGCTAATAAAGCCGCTGCTGCACGGATATTGGTGTTTGCATCCGTCTTTATTTGTTGTATATCTGTTCCTAGCAAGGCGGCTGCTTCTGCCAGTTGGTGTGTATATTGGTTTTCTGTTAAACCCATAATTCCCCAAGAGCCATACATGCTCTCGCTTACCTGTGTCCAGTTGCTTTGTACCTGTGCGTATGCCCGCAACAGTGCCACCGGAACTTTATAGCTGGAAGCTGCGGCTTTAAAATATTTTTCGAGGGTGGCCACGGAAGCATGGGGCCGGTTTAGTGCCGCCTCCAGCGCTTCCATTTTGTGGTCGTGGCCAAAGTCTGCCTCATTCGCCTGTGGCTCCGGGCCGTTAAAGGCAGGACTTGCATGCAGGTATTCAGTAAAATTACGTTGCAGAAAAACGCTTCCATCGGGTTGTACCTGTCTGCTTACAGGACTCTTGATGTGCTTGTTTACAAGATCTTGCAGGGATTCATCTGCCGGAAGGGTTTGGGTATTTTTTTGCCCAAAGCCAGTAAAATTTATCAACAGGACCGCTGATGATAAAAGGATGCACTCCCGTAGATTGGATGTCTTTTTTAAAAAATAAATCATAAGTAAAGTAGAGGTGAAAAATAGTATGTCTCAAAAAGACGAAAAAAAACGCAAAAAACAGCACATTTGCCGTAATTTTTTTTAAATTCTTCGATGATGTTTATAAAAAAAGGTGTTTTTTTACCTATTATGCGAACCCTTTTACCTTTTATTTTGATTTTTGGTTTGGGTTTGGTGGTGACGGGGCAATCTTTTCAGTTGGATTCATTATTAAAACAGCATGTTTCTGCTTTATCTCACGATAGTATGGGCGGTCGCTTTTCCGGTTCGGCTGGGATGGTGAAATCAGCCTCTTATATTTCCGTGGAAATGGATGCTGTGGGTTTGCATCCCTATCTTGAACATGACACAGGACGATTTCTGATTTATTGGGATACTGTACTGCAAGGCAAATCCTATTGGGGTTATAATGTGGCAGGGGTTCTACCCGGAGTAATTAAGGATACCGCCATTATTTTTTCGGCCCATTACGACCATATTGGTGTGCAAGCTACTCAAAAAGCACTGCCCTTTGGTGCCTACAGCCGCCGAACAAAGGGAGATACCATTTACAATGGGGCGAACGACAATGCTACCGGAGTAGCTGCGCTTTTATGCTTAGCGAGGCATTTCGCCTCCATGCCGCCGCCTCACTATACCCTGATCTTTGTAGCTTTTAGTGGTGAAGAACTGGGATTGGTGGGATCAGATCAATTTGCAGCTTCTCTTGCCTCAGATTTACCTATTATGTATAATATCAACCTCGAAATGCTGGGACGTCCTAAAGGAACCGGAGTCTTTGTAACAGAACCTGACGAATACACTGCTTTCAGGCAAGATCTGAATAAGATTTTATTTGAGCAAGATCGGGAGTATAAGAGGAACTATTTTGGCGTGGACCCATTTGCAAATCAAAACCTGTTTGAACGGAGCGACAATTTTTCTTTTTACAAAAGAGGGATTCCCGGATATACCATTATAGCATCTGATCCAAGAGACCGTTATTACCATCATACTGGTGATGAACTGGGAACCATAGAATTTGAGGAGATGGGAAAAATAGTGGAAGCCATTAAACTAGCAGTTAAGCCATTGGTGAGTGGCAGCAAAACAGGTAAATGATAAGGGTTACTGAATAGTTTTCGCAATTAACATAGTAACCCTTTTTTATATTTTTTTTAAATAGTCCTGTAAAAATGTTTCTTTTAATAGGCTGTGATTAGGAAGAATGTGTGAAACAAATAGCCCAATACCAAACAGGGAATGAAAAAAAACGCGTAAAAGTCATGGTACTGTAATCGCTCGTTTTTTGACTTTGTTTTCCAACTTGCTTGTAAACTTTTCTGCCTTATAACTGTTTTTTCAATTTTAAGCATCTAAGATTTTAAAGGCTTTTCTTTCTTACTATATTTACCAAAACAGGAACTCTTTACGCCAGAATTAAATTTTTAAATATTTAAATACCGGTTTATGCCTGTTTATCAACTTACAATAAATAAAAAGCAGCTCAAAGCAGACGTAGAGGCAGATACCCCACTGTTGTGGGTTTTGCGTGATCACCTGCACCTGTCGGGTACAAAATTTGGATGTGGTATTGGTCAGTGTGGTGCCTGTACGGTGCATGTTAATGGCAATCCTGTTCGTTCCTGTTCGTACCCGATTTCCAGCGTAAAAGACCGGCCGGTTACTACCATTGAGGGGTTGTCTGAAAATGGCGACCATCCCTTACAGCTTGCCTGGGATGAGGTAGATGTACCGCAATGTGGCTATTGTCAGACTGGACAAATCATGACCGCTGCCGCGCTTTTGAAGCGTAATCCACACCCTACTGCAGAAGAAGTGGAAAATGCCATGACCGGAAATATTTGCCGTTGTGGTTCTTATCATCGCATCCGGGAGGCTATATTGGAGGCTAGTAAAAAATAAAAATCATGACAAAAATAACAACGAATCCGCGCCGCGATTTTTTAAAGAAAATTGCGCTTACCGGTGGCGGTCTGATGCTTGGTTTTAAGTGGGACACTGCCTATGCCGAAATGCCCCGCGTATTTAATTCAGCCGACCCCGCCATTGTTCCGGCTTTCAACAGTTTTTTATCCATTGCAAGCGATGGTACGGTTCAGATTTTTTCCCCCAATCCTGAATTAGGGCAAAATATTATGACCGCTTTTGCGCAGATTGTAGCGGAAGAATTGGATGCTGATTGGACCAAAGTAAAGGTGTCGCAGGCGCCTCTCGATACAGAAAAATACCAAAGACAATTAACGGGTGGCAGTGGTGCCATTCCACATTCTTACATGAGGTTGCGCAAGGCCGGTGCTTCGGCAAGATGGCTGCTTCTGCATGCCGCGGCCAAACAGTGGAATGTTTCTCCCGATACCTGTACTGCGGAAAACGGACAAATCATAAACAAGCCAAGCGGGAAAAAACTGCTTTATGGAGAACTTGCCACCGCAGCTTCTGATATTACCCTTCCCGATGAAGTGCCTTTAAAGGATCCCAAAGATTTTAAACTGATTGGCAAACCTATCCGGAATCTTAAAAACAAGGATATCATTACCGGGAAGCCAATGTATGGACTCGATTTTCACCGCGAAGGAATGGTGTATGCTATGGTACAACGCCCTCCGGCTTTTGGTACCAAAATAAAATCAATAGATGCCATGGCTGCAAAAGCTAGTCCCGGAATAATTGATGTGGTGCAGTTTCAGGAAAACGTAGCGGTGGTGGGTAAATCTACCTGGCAGGTTATGAAAGCCAAAAAACTGTTGAATGTAACCTACGAACAGTCAGGAGTGCTCGAAAGCAGTTCTGACCACGAAGCGATTTTTACCGATTTAATGGAAAACGGTAAAGCGCAGGTGCAGCGGAAGGATGGCGATGTGGAAGCGGCTTTTAAAGTGGCGGCTAAAAGGATTAGCAGTGAATACGAATGTCCCTTTTTACCCCACAGTCCGCTGGAGCCCATGAACTTTTTCGCCCATGTACATGATGGCAAAGCGGAGTTGGTGGGGCCTACACAAACCCCGCAAGCTGCAAGGCAGGCGGTTTCGAAACTGTTGAATATCCCACAAGAAAACATTACCGTTGACATCACCCGGTTAGGAGGTGGATTTGGAAGAAGATTGAAGTACGATTATGTGCTGGAGGCAGCCGAACTGTCGCAAAAGATTCAAATGCCGGTAAAAGTAATCTGGTCGAGAGAAGATGATATGACCGGAGGAAGTTACCGTCCTGCGGTAAGATACCGTTTTGAAGCAGCACTTGATGCTTCAGGAAATATGACGGCATTCACCTTACGGGGTGTAGGCATCAATGCAGGAAACTCAACCCGACCCGGCAATTTTCCGGTTGGATCGGTAGAAAATCTGTTGATTGAATCTGTTGATCACAAATCAGAAATTACGACTGGTGCATGGCGGGCTCCGATTACAAATTTCCTCGGTTTTGCCGAACAAACTTTTATTGATGAAGTAGCCGAAGCGGCTGGCAAAGATCCGGTACAGTTTCGGCTCGAATTGCTGGAACGTGCCAAAACCAATCCGGTGGGTAAACTAGGTTATGAACCCGACCGGATGGAGGAAGTAATCAGACAGGTTGCAGAAAAGGCCGCATGGGGTAAAAAGCCAGGCGTATCGCAGGGATTCAGTGTGTATTTTTCTCACGCCTCCTATGTGGCGCAGGTATGCGAAGTCGAAACAAAGGATGGAAAACCTGTTGTGAAAAAAGTTTATGCCGTTTCGGATTGCGGGCAGGTGATCAATAGCAGCGGCGCCTCACAAATGGTGAAAGGGGGCATTGTAGATGGTATGGGTCATGCCATGTATGGCAAGCTTAGTTTTAATGGAGGCCGGCCAGAGCAAGATAATTTCAATAATTATCGCTTGATCCGTATGAATGAAATACCCGAAGTGGAAGTTTCTTTTGTGGACAATGGAAAAGATCCTACGGGGTTGGGGGAACCGGCGCTGCCACCTACCGGCGGTGCGGTAGCCAACGCTATTTATAAGGCAACCGGCCAAAGAATAAGGAAGCAACCTTTTACAGATCATCCGTTATTTGCGGATGCCTGATAGTTAGAGTACATTAATTTACATAAATAAAAAAAGCGTGCGAAAATTTTCGCACGCTTTTTTAAATAGGTACCAGTTATGATTAATTCCGGAATATTTTCTCAGTCGCTGCGACTTT
>JBBQXO010000185.1:0-8793 GCA_038209595.1 Chitinophagales bacterium | reverse complement strand
AGTTATGTTTCCTGCTGAGTCTAGTTCCTTTCCCCCGTGGTATTTACCTGCAGAGTCAACATCTATTACGAATCCGGAAAAAGGCTTACCAACTTTCGTCGTTTTAATCTCCTTTGCCTGGCCTTTATCATAACGGCTCATATTCATTTCTTCGGTAACAGTACCCTTGCCGTTTTTTTTTGTACTGCTGGTTGTGTACCCTTTATCGTCATATGTTTCTGTACTGATGCAGCAGGAGTCCATTTCGCCAATGGTACCAAGGCTGTCTGCTGTGAAGGTGGTTTCTTCTACCGTTTGCACATAGCCTTTCAGGTGTTGAGCATACCAGTCGCTGTTCTTTGAAACTTCGGCCTCTTTTTTTTCAGTGTTGCAGGCAAATAAAAGCAATGCCACGGCGGCAGCCAGAAATGATCTTTTCATTTTAAATTTGAATCAACACCTCCATATTTATGAAAGTTATTGCAAAAGTATATTAATTCTCATCTCTGATACCCATTATAATCTATTGAATATTAATTGATTATTAACTCCAATCAAACTTCCTACCCGTTTGCAAGTATTTACAAACACTTTTATCCGGGAGTAAACGCTTAATACCCGAGTCCTGCTTGCTGACCCCTCCATCTTTGTATCATCAATTTCGGTTGAGCATTTCTAAAGCAATTTTAATTTCAGTAATCACACAAAAAAACAGTTATGAACACGCTTAAAAACAGAGTACAGCTTATTGGCAATCTGGGACAAACCCCCGAAGTAAAGAATTTGGACAACGGCCGCAAAGTGGTCCGTATGAGCATCGCCATCAACGAAAATTACAAAGACACCCAAGGCGAATACCATAGCGATACCTACTGGCATACGATCGTTGCCTGGGGTAAAACAGCCGAAATTGCAGAAAGGTTTCTGGTGAAGGGTAGTGAAGTGGCTATAGATGGCAAACTCGTTACACGGACCTATACCAATGCCGAAGGGCAAAAACGCTATGTGACTGAGGTAGTAGCTAATTCGGTGCTTTTGCTTACCCGCAAAGCGGTATAAGTAATCAACTTACATTCATTAAAAAGTGGGGTAGCTGCCTTACCATCAGGGTCACTATCATTCCAAATGCATTCATTTTTTTCATTTATAAAATAATATCGTATGAACAACATCAGAAACCGGGTACAACTCATTGGCCATTTAGGCATGGATCCCGAAGTGAAATCTTTTGACAACAACCGTAAAATGGCACGATTTAGCATGGCCACCAACGATTCTTACAAGGATGCGCAAGGCAACAAAGTAGAACAAACTGAATGGCACAAGATTGTTATCTGGGGCAAACAGGCTGAACTTGCAGAGTCGATGTTATCGAAGGGTATGGAAGTGCTGGTAGAGGGCAAGCTTGTTCACCGGCAATACACCGATAAAGACGGGGTAAAACAAAACTTTACCGAAGTGGAAGCCTCCGATTTTGTGATGATGGGGTTGAAGAAGGCGCCTGCAATGGAAGGGTAAGAGGCATCTATACATAACTCAATGCCTTGTAAATGGCCGGCACTATTTTATGGTGCCGGCTATTTTTCATTCATTGCCTGGCTTTTGGTTCTTAGTGGAGAAATGGGGTGGATGTATGGATTTAACTATTACTATTCCACTATTTTTTTTTGTGAAAATGGTTGGTTGGCCAATTTTTCATTGTCTGCCAATTATTTGGGTATTGGTAAAATAAATTACTTTTTGCACCGAAGTTTATTCAGGTATAAAATGCTTCATTTTGCGCAAATGGTTCTAATAAACACGTCAGCGTGCCTCATATAAAGAAGCCATACAATTATAGGGAAAAAGTAGGAATCAAAAGTACATGATGCCTTGGCATTTTCCATATAACGTTACTCCCCTTAAAATACTTGATAAATAATTACCATTAAATATAAAATACCAACAAAAAATAGCTTTGGGCAACGATTATAATCTGTCAGTATGAATGCACCTTCTTTTTCAAGCAAAGATCTGAAGGGCACTCTTTATTTAGAAAACGGTATTATTATCAACTCCATGTATATTATCTGGAGAATATCAGGTACCAAAAAAATCATATAATTTTTAATATCAGTCAGTTTTTAATAAATTGATACCAGCATTTTAATTATATATCAAGTCTGATTATTTACCCATCAGTATATCTCTCACTTCTTCTCTTCGCCTCCGGCTTATTTCAACTATAAAACCATCTTTCATTTTCAGACATCCCTCTTTTTCAATGGAAGATATATAATGACGATTAACAATATACGATTTATGTGCCCGAATAAATCCATATCCTTTTAAAAGATCATCATATTCCTTTAATGTCTTGGAAACAAGCATCGGTTTTCTGTCGCTAAAAATAAAACGGGTATAATTATTTTCTCCCTCAAGCCGGATAATTTCTGCAGGGGCAAAAAAGAATACCCCTTCGCTTGTGGACAATGCCAGTTTAAATTTGGCAGCATCTTTTTGCTGCAGGTTATTAATTAAATTATTCAGTTGCTCTTCTGAATTAATATTATCTTTTGCACGCAGTATATGTTTATTAACGGCATTCTGCAGTTCAACCATATCAATTGGCTTTAATAAATAATCCAGGGCACTGAATCGTATGGCCTTAATAGCGTATTGGTCAAAAGCTGTTGTAAAAATAACATCAAAATTACCTCCAATGGCCTTGTTTAAGAAATCAAAGCCATTCATATTGGGCATTTCAATATCGAGCATAACCAGTGTTGGCTTAAAATCCTGAATGATCTCCAGTGCCTTTTCCGGTGAACTGCAATAACAGATCACTTTCTCCGTAGGAATAAATTTTTCAATCAGCAATTTTAAAATATTGCCGGCAGCCTCCTCATCATCTATTATTAATATACGTAACATAGCATCTATTTTTTAAATTGAATGTCCGTTGGTAAAATAATTATTACCGTGGTGCCTGAAGCCTTTTGTTGCTCATCTACTTTATCAACCGTATTTACATAAATGTTGGCTTTATATTTTGCTGAAAGCAGACTCATGCGTAGTTCTGTTAACACTGTACCTTTAGATTCCAATTGTGCTGAGCCTAATTTTTTCGCCTTAATAACAGCAGCTTCTTTTCTCCCAATGCCATTATCATCAATGGTTATTACTAACACCCCCCCTTCTTCTTTACAGATAATGGAAAGAAATTTATCTCCGGTTTTATTACGCAATCCATGCCAGATAGCATTTTCAACATAAGGCTGTATAAGCATTGAGGGGACGGTTAAATCATCCGTATCAATACTTTCATCAACCTCAATCCGGTAGTTAAATGACTGGTTGAAACGAAGTGATTCCAATGACAGGTATAATTGTAGCATTTCCAATTCGCTGCTAAATGGAATAGATTCTTTTGACGAATTGTTTAGTACCATCCGTTGAAGCCTGGAAAATTTAGACAGATATTCATAGGCCGAATCTACTTTGTTTGTTAAAATACATTCCTGTATGGCATTCAGACTGTTAAAGATAAAATGGGGATTCATCTGACTTCTCAGAGCTTCCAGTCTTGCTTTCGACAGCTGCTCATTCATACTATACATTTCCATCTGGTTTTGCTGCAGTGTTTTTTCTGCCTGTAAAGAAATTATCTTATTAGCAGTAAGTGTGGCTATGGTCGTTAATATCTGCAGGTGTTGTAATGTAAAAAAGTTCCTTTCATGATGCTCACTGTCTATAATACCAATCAATTCATCGTTATAAATTATCGGTACAGTTAATTCACTAAAACGCTCCATGTCATCAATGCGATACCTTGGATCCTTAGAGGTATCTGCAATTAGAACAGGTTCTTTTGTTTGTACCACGTAACCAACTACACCCTGCCCGGGGCTAACATCAAAATATTGTTTTTCAAATTGTTCTACTGAATCTTTTGGCCCGTAACCGGCACGCTGTTTCATTTTAGTTTTATCGTCATTCCATAAATACATCATACAGTCAACAAAACCCAACCTGCTGATCAGATTATTTGCTACATCCGACAGTACATCATCAACAGTGTGTTTGCCAACCAGTGAGGAAGAAAAATAATTAATAATCTGTTCCATTTCCAGTTTGCTTTTGTATTGCGCAGAGCTCAATTGCTCCACCTTTAGTTTTTCTTTACCAATAGCCCTGATATTTCTCTCACGCCATTTAATAAATGCAAATACAAGTAAAAGTCCAAAAATCGACAGGATGGAAATAAACCACCAGGTTTTCCAGAAAGGAGGATGAATAATGATTTTCATCTCTGTTATTTTATTACTGTAGATCCCATCCCTATTGGCGCATCTCACTTTGAAGACATAATCTCCGTCATTTAACTGATTATAAATGGCTGCCTGGTTTTTTCCAGCAAGTATCCAGTCCTTGTCAATACCTTCAAGTTTATAATAGTATTTAATACGTTCTGCCTCCCATAGATCAAGTGATGCAAATTCAATCCTTACTGAATTCTCTTTAAATGAAAGTTCAATAGGCCTGTTATTGCTGATCAGAGAATCTATGATTTTTTCCTTTTCAAATACACGAAATCCAGTAATTAATACATTTGCAGGTGGTGCTGAAGAAACAAATTTGGAGGGATTAAATGAAATAAAACCATTAGATGCTGCAATAAGTGCGGTACCATTTTTCAGGTTGTAAATTCTTCCACTGAATATATTAGCGCTGACTCCGTCATAGATATTGTACCTTGTTATTACCAAACTTTGCATATTAATCTTACAAAGGCCACCCCCACTGCATGTAACCCAAACATCACTATGCTCATCCTTCATTAACCCAAGTACAAGGTTATTGGGAAGGCCGTCTTTGGCAGTAATGGCAGTAAAAGCATTTCGTTTTGTATTAAAAATATTAACTCCCATTTCTGTTGCCAGCAGCAGGGTGTCTTTATTATAGCGGATAATATCAAGGATGGTATTGCTGCTGATGGAATTTTTGTCTCTTTCGTTTACAATAAATGCAGCAATATATTTCTCTTTTTTGATATCGAATACCTGTAATCCATTTTGAAAAGTGCCAACATATATTATGTTTTCGTCTGCCAGAATACTGTGTACTCTTCTTTGAATTGACAAGTCCGGGTACAAAAATGATGTGTAATACTGCTGCGTGTGTTTAATATTATTTATTCTCCCCAGTCCTCTAGCCCAGTATGCAATCCATATATCACCATTATTACCCTGTTTTATAGAATTAATTGCATCGTTTTCGGCCTGATTGGTATCTTCCCAAAGTTCATTATTTATCGGATCAAGTTTAAGAATTGTTCTATTTTGATTGGGCGCCCAAACAATACCATTTTCCTCTTGAAACAGGTTCCATACCTGATTGGCTTTTGAATTTCCCTTTGCTATTTTCGTAAGATGGTAGCGCTCCTTAATTTTAAAAGAACTATTTGTTTTAACAATGCCGCCATTCAATTCGTAATAGGCAATAAGAATATTTCCATCTGGTAGTTCAAGAAAGTCATTCACCTGTCCCTTTGATAAAATAGTATCTTTGCCAACGCTTAAATCATGTGAAAAAAATGATTGTTTCTCCCAGTTGCTAATGTTTATACCCCCATCCCCACCAATCAAAATATTGTTGTCTCTGTCTTGTATTATACAATATGATTCTAGTTTAGCGCTTGCATGTAAAGAAGATGCTGTTTTATTATCTATACTTGCTATTGAAAAATTATCGTTTTCCGGGTTATAGTATGCAACTCCGCGGCCAATGATACCAATCATAACCTGTTGGTTTTTCAACTGAACCAAAGAACAAATATCCTCTTTCTCATTTCCTGTTCTTATTTTTTCTGCTGGTAGTTTTTCAAAGTCATACGTATATATTGTGCCGGTTGGGACTTCATACCTGTAAATAGTTTTAAAGGCTGTGCTTACCCATATACTATTAGGGTTCACAAGAATATTGGTAATTTCAGCATCAATTTCAAACAAAGGGTTCTTTGCAGGATTGTATGATCTGCTATACAATTTTTTTTCGCTGGTGTTATAAAAATATATTCCGTCGGTGGTACAAAGCCAGAGATTGTCCTCTTCGTCTATTGTCATATTTCCTGTCTTTGTTCCTTCTTTAAGTCCTAGCTCAGTATTCCATTTTTCAAACTGATTTGTTTTTTCATTCAGTTTAAAATAGCCTTCATGACCAGCTAACCAGATATTACCCTTTTTATCTTCTGCAAATAGCCAGGTGCCGTTTATTTTACTTCCGTTTTTGGCATATAAATTATAATTATAAAATTTTCCCGTAGCCCTGTCAAGAATATACGGTGCCCCATGGTCAGTTCCTATCCACAATCTCTTTTTTTTGTCTTCAAAAACAGTGCTTATCCAATCTGTTTGCAGCGCGGCTGTATCTCTGATATCAGCCAGATAGTTTTTAAAGCGAGTACCATCATATCGTTGCAGCCCCACCTGAGTGCCTATCCATATAAAACCTGCTTTGTCCTGATACAATGCCGTAACCTTAGCACTGATTAACCCATCAGTAATGGTAATATGCCTGAAAAGGAAGTCTTTTTGTTGAGCATAGCAGTACCCGTAGCCCAACAAAAGGCATATGCCAATAACTATAATATTTTTTGTACAGGAAATAATAATAATTTTAATCAAAGATACTTCAATATATTACCTGATTTCTTTCTTTTCCTCAATAGAAGATACCATTGCCTAATTGAGGCAGGTTAGATAGCGGTAACAAAACTCGTTACCTAATCTGATACCTTTATTGCCTCATTTCTTCTTTTTATTGCTATGCGTAGGCTATATTTTTGGGTAGTAATAATTAAAGTATGGCTGAAATCGTCATTTTATTAATTGGTAATACAAATAAGTTGAAGCAGAAAATGAGACTTAACAGATGTTGGAGTAAATGTGCATGTGAATGGGTGAATTGTTACGACTACAATTTATAAGTGGCATATAATGGGCTTGGATCAGCTAACCAATAAAAAATTTACAAAGAAATTAAATGTACAGAAAATGATCATCAGGGAAGCTGTCAATACTGACACTATACAAATTCAAGTAGTTAGAAACGGTTTTAAAGAAAACAGGCTTTCAAATCCGAAACTTCTTACAGACCTTGATTGCGAAGAATTTATGTTATTGAGGGGCAAAGGTTGGGTATGTTAAATAGATATCCAAATAGTAGGATTTTCTGTTGTTGATTTGAATGACAACAATAATTAGGCTTTATTTTTAAAACATGAGTTGGAAAATAAAGGAATTGGAAAACAACTGCACGAGGTTATGATTGACTGTTTTTTCAATCAGACAAAAACTACAGTCTAGCTGGGGACTGCGCCCAATACAAGAGCTGATAAATTTTGCAGGAAGTCAGGTTGGACAGTAATAGGAACCCACGGAAAGGGAGAAGTGAAATTTGAAAGGGCCTTTGATAATTGGAGCTCATTTAATGAAAGAGAATATAGGGTATATATTATAAAATAGAATTTAATAGTTAGAAATAAATTATAAAAATGATGCACTCAAAAATTATTTTTTCAACGCTATTGAGCGGACTTTTAATTGCTATTTCGGGCATTGGACAAACAACGAAACCAATAGACCGCTTAGGTGTAGAAGGACCAGTTAATTTTGATGAAGTTCCCTTTAATTTAGTATGGACCTCACACCCTACTGCTAAATATTATAAACAAGAATACCTGGCAAATGGAGACAAACTTGAAAATTTCCATAAGCTTATTATGCTGGAAGTAATTATCGGCAGATTGAATCTCAATGATGTTGTTGAAACGAAAGTGGCAGAACTAAGAAAAATGAACATCCCAAATCCTGTAGTTAATAAGGAAACATTTATTAAAAATAGAGAATTAATGTTGGACTTTATTTTGAGTCAAAAGGTGGCTGATGGAAAATCAATGTTGATTGTAGAAAGAAATGTGTACCGTTATAAAATGGTTATTGATGAAAACGCAAAGGAAGGTGTTTTATTGTTAGCTCTTAGTGACCGGTATTATGGTAAAGAAATTAATGTTTTTTTTTTGCAAATTTTAAAGTAGACGGATATGATTTGATAAGGGAAGTTTCAAACTTCGAAATACCACAAGTATTAATTACTAAATAGAATTTTGTTTGATTGAAATTTCTGGTAGCAGACAGTTTAGTGCTTCGAATTCGCACTTTTTGTAGGTGTAAAATTTTGTCGGGTAGGATACCAGGGCCTACATTAATGATAACAAACATTCATAATATATACTATTAGTAATCATCATATTCACACCAATTCTAAAAACAGTACAGTTATAAACGGATAAGCAGGCAAGTGTCAATAAAACTATAAAATGAACAGAGAGAGATTAATTCAATTTATTAAAGAGATTCTTCCTATGCCCCAAAATAAGGTTGAAGAAATAGCTTTTTCCTTTCAAAATATTGAAATTGCTAAAGGTGATTATTTTATTAAATATGGAAAAATAAATGACAAATATTTATTTCTGGAAAGAGGATTTATACGATCATATACTTACGACCTGGACGGAAATGAAGTAACAACCGATTTTTATGCTGAGAGTCAAATAGTTTTTGAAGTAGCATCGTTTTTTCGGGGAACTTCTTCCAAAGAAAACTTTCAAGCAATTGAAGAGTGTATTGGCTGGTACATTACTTATGAGCAATTGCAAACATTATTTCATAACATTCCTGAGTTTAGAGAATTTGGGAGGATGATTTTGGTTAAGGGTTTTATTGCTTTCAAACAACGTGCTCTTTCATTAATTAATGAGACAGCAGAACAACG
>JBBQXO010000184.1:0-8797 GCA_038209595.1 Chitinophagales bacterium | reverse complement strand
AGCATTTCTTTTAGCCTTTTGGCCATGGTGGGCGATTTACCATTGGTACTGATGGCCATTTTCAAGTGTCCTTTTTTTACAATACTCCCCAAGTAAAAATCGCATAGATCGGGGGTGTCTGCAATGTTTACTAAAAGTCCGGCAACTTTAGCCTCTTGCCTTATTTGCTCGCTCAGCAAGCGATTGTTTACGGCGGCAATTACTATTCTAAAACCCGTCAGATCCGATATATGGTACGGTCTTTTTATGAGGGTTACCTGTGGATATTGGCCACAAAGGCTGCTTACTTCTGGTAAAATATCCTGAGCTATCACCGTCACATTGGCATCCGGGCTGTTGCCCAACAATGCCGTTAGTTTTTCAAGCCCTACCGGCCCTGCCCCCAAAACCAGAATCTTGATCTGATCCGCTTTTAAAAAAATGGGAAATAAAACATTTCCGGTATCGGAGGGGGGAGCAGCCTGTAGTGATTGTTCGGATTCCATGCCTTTTGCTTTTAAGCGGTTTCTTTTAAAATTCCACCCCGGTGAACGTAATCGCCAAACGTCTCTTTTTCCAGCCGGTGTTTTGAATAGATTGCAAACAAGCCATCAAGTGTATCAAGAATGGCTGCTTCATCAAGGTTCTCCCTGTATTTTGTATTGAGTCTTTCGCCTGCCCGGTCTCCCCCTATGTGGAGGTTATACCTTCCTAAGGCAGTACCAACGAAGCCAATTTCTGCTGCTACACTGCGGGCACACCCATTCGGACAACCCGTCATTCTCAGGATAATATCTTCCTTTTCAATGCCGTGTTTGTGTTGCAGGGGAATGATTTTTGACAACAATTCCGGTAAATATCTTTGTGCTTCGGCCAATGCTAACGGGCAAGTGGGAAAAGCGACACATGCCATGCTATTCAACCGGAGCGGTTCCGCGTTTTCCGTATTTTCAATCACTCCGTATTTTTCAAGAACAGTTGTAATCAGCCCTTTGTCTTTTTCTTCCACTTCGGAAAGAATGATATTTTGGTTGCTTGTAAAACGGAAACCACATGTTCCAAATGCAGCTACTTCGTATAAGGCTGTTTTTAATAAATGGGTTCCCTCGTCAGTAACCCGCCCGTTTTCTACAAAAATGGTATAGTACCAAAGTCCATTATACCCACGGTGCCATCCGTAATAATCCTTCCTCTCCTGAAATTCAAATACTTTTTGCGATTCTAAAGGAAAGCCCATTCTTCTTTCGAGCTCTTCCTTCCACCAATTAATACCCAACTTGTCCACTGTATATTTTAAACGTGCCTGTTTCCGGTCGCTGCGGTTGCCATAATCTCTCTGTATGGTAAGTACTTCATAAACACCCTTCATAATGGGCTCCCCTTTTGGTAGAAAGCCGATTACCGTTGCCAACCTTGGGTAGGTATCGGGATTACCATGTGTTTGACTCAACCCGCCTCCGATAGCAAGGTTAAATCCCAGCAATTCGCCTTCCTTTTCTATCGCTATCAATGCAATATCATTGGTCAATACATCTACATCATTATTGGGTGGAATGGCAATTCCTATTTTGAATTTCCTCGGCAGGTAACGATCCTCATACAAAGGGTCTACTTCCTCTTTTTTGTCAATCAGTTGTTCTTCATCCAGCCAAATTTCATAATAAGATCTTGTTTTGGGCATCAATTTTTCACTGAGTATCTGAGCGTACCCATGTATTTCTGCATGCAGTTTCGACTGCAACGGATGGGAGGCTGCCGCTACATTCCGGTTTATGTCTCCACAGGTAGCAATGCTATCGAGCTTGGCTTGCTGAAAGGCCTTAAGTGTGGGCTTGATTTCCGATTTTATGATTCCATGCAATTGTAACGTTTGCCTTGTGGTAATTTTAATGACACCGGTAGTATGCGCACCGGCAATATCATGGGTAGCGAGCCATTGGGCAGCGGTTAACACTCCACCCGGTAGCCGCAACCGGATCATAAAACTATATAGTCTTTCGAGTTTTTTTTCTGCGCGTTCAGCCCGTCTGTCCCGGTCATCTTGCAGGTACATCCCATGGAATTTCATTAATTGAATGGCTTCTTCATCCACTGCACCCGTAAGACCAACCTTTTCTACCTGCTCTTCAATATTTCCTCGAAGCCCTTCACTTTTGCGTTTAAAGCCCTCTACCGGGGATAGTTTCTCCTCCATTTCTTTTCTTTTTAATTACACTTTTTAATATACATCTTTGGCGTAGCGGTTTTCTTTCGCCAGTTGTTTCAGATAATCTTTCGCCCCATCAGGCGATTGATTGCCATGCAAGGATATTACTTCCAGCAAGGCCGCTTCCGCCTTTACACTCATCGGTTCTTTGTCTCCGCTTACATATACATACCCGCCTTCCTGTATGCGTTCCCAGATCCGAGCCCCCTGTTCCAGAATATTTTGTTCGACTGGTTTTGTATGGCTTGTACCTTTTTCAAAGCTTAAATCCACCTGTTCCAATAATCCCATGGATTGCCAGTTTTGTATTTCGGTTTGGTAGTAGAAATCTGTAATAAAATTTTCCTCCCCAAAAAACAGCCAGTTTTTACCTGCGGCTCCCAATATTTCCCGTTCGGACAAAAAGGCTCTGAAAGGAGCAATCCCGGTGCCAGGACCAATCATAATGATTGGTGTTTCGGGATTAGCCGGCAGCCTGAAGTTTTTTTGACGATGCAGAAAAAAACTGAATTTTGTACCAACCGCCTGTTCGCATAAGTAGGCTGAACAAAGCCCGAAGGAGGTTTCTTCCTGTTTTTCAAATTCGGTTCGCAACACGGTTAAATGTAATTCCTGATTGCCATGTGCCTCAAAGCTGCTGCTGAGGGTGTAAATTCTTGGAGTTAAACCATCCAGCATTTGCAGGGCTTCCTGAATTTTTTCGCGGGGTGGGTATATCCGTAACAGATCATAAAAATCCATCCGCATATCTGGAATATCCTGTTGGGTGAGTGCCGCATAAGCTTTTACTTTCCTTTGATTCAGATGCAAAAGATTTACCTTACTTGCTAAAAAGGTTTCCAGTGGAATACTTTCATTTTTCCAGGCTATTGCTTCATTGGGTTTCAAACCGCTTAAATCGATTATTTTTTTAACCAATGCCGGTCGGTTTTCCGGTACAATTCCAATCGCATCGCCGGTTTCATAAATAAAAGGTTCTTCCGATTCTATTTCAATATGATGGGTATGTCTTTTGCTGCCTGTATCATTCAGGGTAAAATTAGCCCGGATGATTCCTTCAAATATTTTCTTACCGGGCTTTTCGGCTATTGTTGAAATGGCTATTTCTGGAATGGATAATTTTTGGTGTTTTGCATTATTTTTAGTAGTAAAATAATGCATTATTTTTTCTGTCCAAAGCATTGCTTCTGGTTCAAAATCTTCATCACAGGTTTGCAGGGGTACTGTAATTTTAGCACCCAACTGTAGTAATCTTTGTTCGATATCAATCCCTGTTTGGCAGTACAACGGATAGGCCTTGCTGCCAAGTGCCAATACCGAAAAATGCAGCCCGTTTAAATCCAGATTTTTTTCATGGAGAAAGTCATAAAATGGTTTGGCAGCTATCGGGGGTTCGCCTTCCCCCTGTGTACTGATTACCACAAGCAGTTGGGTTTCTTTTTCCAGTTGTGATGTTTTGTATTGCTCAACTGCAACTGGTTTTACTTTCAAACCTGCTTGTCGTAATTCTGTGGCTGTTTTTAGCGCTGCTTTTTTGGCATTTCCGGTTTCGGTACCATAGAGTAAGGTAATGGTTTCCGTCGCTGTTTTTTTTTCTTTAAACGGTTCTTCCTCCTTTACAGGGATTTTCCCATTCAATTTTTCCGGGTTGGCCACCAGCCCGGCAAGGTATCCGCTCATCCACAATAATTCCTTTTCCGAACTGCGTTCTACCAGGGCATGTAAAGTGGCTAATTGTGCTTCTGCAAGCATATATTCTGTTTTGGTATGTTTTTAAATGTATCAAATAGTGCCAATGCCGGTCCGATCATGAGTAAGGCAGGCGACTTAATATCAGTAGCCATCCAGTCTTCCCCGCAAGTAGCCAATGTGCTGATCCGATAGCGCTCTCCGGGCAGGGTAGCTTGTTCGGCCAGCAAGATGGGTGTCGAGCCAGGCTTGCCGGCAGCCATTAAAAGGTTGGCTAATTGGGAACAGGTTTGGCCGGCCATATAGTAAATCAACGTATCCGTTGTAGCCCCGAGGTCGCTGAGGTTTTCATCAGATAGCAAACTTGTTTTATGGAAGGTTAAAAACCGGATACCCTGCGCATATCCACGGGCCGTCAGGGGTAAAGAAATACTTGCAGCCACACCTTGTGCTGCCGAAATACCCGGTATTATTTCAAAAGGTATGCCATGCGCTGAAAGTGTTTCCAGCTCCTCTTTTATATTGGAGAAAATGGTAGCGTCACCGCCTTTTAACCGAACAACCAAATAGCCCTGACTGGCATATTTTACCAGCAATTCATTGATGTCGGTTTGTGGGGTACTCTTGCCGCTATACGCTTCCTTACCTACCGGGATGCAAATCGCATCGGGCGCATGTTGCCGGATAATCTCCGGATTCACCAGCCTGTCGGTAAGCACGATATCTGCTTTTTCGAGCCATCGGATGGCTTTCAACGTTATGAGTTCGGGATCACCAGGACCCGCACCTATCAAAATTACTTTCCCTGTTTGCATGGTATTTACAGGTTTTAATGAGGCAGTCAGCCCGTTTAATGTTCACTAAAACAGTGTGGTTAATGGTCAAAAAAAAGCCTATTTGTGTATGTGAAGGCCACATTCTTTTTTATTGGCATCTTCCCACCACCAACGGCCTGCCCGAAAATCTTCACCGGGGGCAATGGCACGGGTACAAGGAGCACACCCAATGCTTACAAACCCCTGTTCGTGCAGAGGATTGATGGGGATATGGTTTTGTTTGATAAATGCCTGCAGCTCTTCGGTAGTCCAATTCAAAAGCGGATGGTATTTAAAAATCTGATTCGATTCATCCCATTCTATTTTGTTCATAGAGGTACGGTTGGAACTATGTTCTGAGCGGATACCTGTGATCCAGAGCTTTTGACCCGAAATAGCTCTTTTCAAAGGAGCCACCTTACGGATAGCGCAACAGTCCATTCTTTTTTCAACCGATTCGTAAAAACCGTTAGGTCCGTTTTGCTCCACGAAATTTTCTATTTCTTCTGTTTGCGGATAGTAGGTACGAATGGGTTTACCATATTTTTCTACTGTCTCGGCCCATACGGTATAGGTCTCAGCAAAAAGCCTTCCTGTATCGAGAGTAAATACATTTACATCAATATCGTTTGAAAACAAAAGATGGGCAATGACCTGATCTTCCATACTAAAACTCGTAGAAAAGACGGAGGTTTCGTAGAAGATATTCGAAAAAGTCCGAAGACTTTTTACAATGTCCCGGTTGGTGGCTATTTCTTCAAGCCATTCCAATTCTTCTTCCCTGGATATATTGATTGGTGTTGTTGACATCGGCATGATTTTAAATTAGATGTAATGCAAATGAACAAAATTTATATCACTAAATTGGTGAAGATTAAAAAAATATTTCCATTTGGCGGTATTTTAGCAAAACAACACAGCAGGGATTGGGGATGCGAATCTTTTAAAGTATTGATTATCAATTGATTTAAAAATGGCTGATGCATCAGGTTTTGTGGAAAAAAAAGGCAGGTTTTTACAGGATAAATGTTTTCGGCAGGGTTGCTCATACCTTTTTTTAAGCTTTTTAGACGGTTTGGCTTCCTTATTTTGGCGAATCAGGTATGTTATTTGGGGCTTTGTCGGGGTGGGCAGCGGCACTTGTGATTTTGGGATTTGGGATAGTGGGGAGCCTTTACAAAACCCAATCAATGAAGTTGGAACGGATTGAATTAAGCGGAATAGTTGTTCGGTATCTGCCACATCTGTCATTCGCATTTTACCATTTACGGAAAGCATTTTCAACCCGAGACAATTTGTCACGGTTACTTTTCCTTCTTGTAAAAGCCGTTGTTTAAGTTTTCAGTTTTGCTCAATGTGTTAAAGTGTTAGGGATAGATTAAGTTGTCCGCATACTTTAGGAAAAACTTCACAACCAGGATAATAACTACATTAAACAAAAAAATAATTATGAAAAATATATTTACACTCATTGCATTTATTTTTGTAGTAAATCTTGCGATATAAAGAGTCAAAACCAGAGTCATCGAAGGTGGACACAACATTCCTGAAGATATCATCATTAGGCGCTATAAAAAAGGAATTGAGAACCTGACAAAGATTTTTATAAATTTATGCGACTATTGGTTGATCATTGACAATTCAAGTCGACCATATACTTTAATAGCTGAAGGAAATGAAGGAATTGTGACAGTTGTTTACAATCAAATTTCTTGGAACAACATAAAAAGGGAAAATAATGATAAAAACTAATAAAACAAATTCAGAAATAAGAGAGCAGATTAAAAAAGGGCTTGACCTGACTTTTAAGAAACTACTAAAATCGAAACGTCAAACTGATGGGACTTTTGTGTTTTCTGAAAACGGAACTATAAAGAAAATTAAAGCTTCTGATATCTCCGAATAAATAGTAATTCAGGCAACACAGCATTGCCGCAATGAAGGGCAGGACATTGAAACATCGGCTGTGGTTCGCTATCAACATAAGTTCAGGCAGGACGGTTTCAATTTAGCATTTAATCAAAAATTGTACATCATATTTTCAATTTAACTTTGGCGCCGGACAGGATCAGCAATGAATCCCTGCACTGAAGGCAATCCACTAACGTTGTCCGCCAAGTCCAACCTCAATAATTTTTTGCAATGTTGAAATACGAACGTCTTTAATGTCGTTTTCAACTTTTGAAATGTATGCTTTATTAGTCCCGCATTTTTCAGCAAGTTGCTCTTGTGTAATACTTTTTTGAAGTCTTGCATCAAGTATCATGGCTCCCAATTTAAAAGGTTCGTACCCCTTGTCGAATGTATTTCCTTTGGGATTTCCTTTCTTTCCGTATTGTTCTTCAATCAAATGAGCTAGTGTCTTTGTATTACTTTTCGGTTTCATAATATTCCTCCTCCACATTTTTTATTTCCTTCTCCGGCAAGTTGTACAGTTGGTGGATTAATTGTTTTATTTCAATTTCCTTTTATCCTTTGCAGGCGGTAAAAAATTTTCACCTGTTACCACGCTTTTACCTGTTTTTGATTCTAATTCCTTTCTTGCGTTTTTGGCTACTGCACCGCCTTTTTTACTGGCTTTTGCATTTTCTTGCAATCCTTTTGCATTTTCTGTTTCAGCTATTTGTCTGGTTGAAAGCTCTGCCAAGGCTGTAAAAATCAGTTCGGCTTCACTCATATGGTCTCTTAGGTTTTGAGATTTTAAGCTTTTTAAATCTTTATGCTTTTTTACGGTTAGTCCTGTCCATTCCTGGTGAATAATATTGGTTAACGCCGCAAATTCTTCTCCCTTTTTTACGCCACTTTCTTGCCAGTAATCAGTCAGCTTATTTCGAGTCTCCTGCCCTGTCATGCGCTGCTGTATCCACTTTTCACTACGCCCTAGTTTTTGCCAGTTTTCTCTGGCTCTATCTACGCTTTGGCCTGGATCGTTTATCTCCTGCATCCTTTCATAGCCTACTTTGGCAAGCCATTGTTTAAATGGTTCGGCTTTGGGTGAGGGGATAGATTGGATTATCCGTAATAAATTTCGGGTATTGGTACAGTCCGTTTCACGCATTTTGCCATCATTAGCTTTTAGTTTGAACTGTCGACAAATTGTCGACAGTTCAAGGCCATCTTCTGTTTTAACCCTTTTTTTCATTTTAAACCAATAATCTCTTGGGTTGGTACTATCTGTCAAAATGTCTACTACATCAATAATAGAAAAATACCACTGTTCTTCCGCTGCATCCCAAAAGGAACGTACTTGTTTTTCTTCAAATAGTTTGATGTTGCTCATAGACTTATTATTTTAGACTATCCATTTTCAACCGTACGATTTTTTCGTACGCTTCACTACCTTATCTTACAAATTTGGTTGCAGGGTCGCTACATTATCGCTTTGGCACCCTGCTATCTGTAAGTATTTTTATTGTATAAACAGAAAAATACCAAACTTCTTTATCGGCATCGTAATGGCTACGTACCTTTTTACTTTCAAATAATTTTATGCTGCTCATAGGTTTCTATTTTGTGCTGCTTTCTACAATCTGTATTTCTTCCTCCGTAAAATCGTAAAGTTCACAAACTAATTGGTCTATTTGGTTTTCTAACTCTATTGTTTATATGCGATTTCGTTTGGCTTCCTTAACCTGGTCAATCAGATTTTTATGAAACTCTTCCGATTCGGTGTCGTTTGATCGATCGAGTAACTGAATAAGATTTGTTTTAAAGCTCTCTATTTCAGTTCGTATGGGCTTCACTTTTAAAAATGCTTTGTTAAGGGCCTTTCTTGGTTTGAGTACTTTCATTTCCATCCACAATTTTAGATAAAATTTCAGTATTTCAAGGTTTTTTTTCAGATAGAACCGCACCGCAGGGTTTACAAAAAAAAAGCTCTTGTGTACGGGCGAAGCTGAGGCAGGTTTTTGTGCAAACCAGCCCCTTTTGCCGCTTATTTTTTGCTTTTTGTCTTTACCACGCCTCCTTCATCCTCCGTTTTGGTCTGAAGACAGCGTATTCCTATCCCAATAACAAAGCCATTTGTTTTATTTAGAAGTGGCTGTCTTTACCTTTTTTTATGCTTTTTCACCGGTTTGGCTTCCTCATTTTGGCGGATCAGGTCCAT
>JBBQXO010000183.1:0-8851 GCA_038209595.1 Chitinophagales bacterium | reverse complement strand
AGGACGGGGAATTTTAAAAATCAGGTTAAACAAGGATATTAATAATAATGCACCCAAAGTAATTACAATGAGAAATCCAACGTACTGCAAGATTATCAATGGATTTATAAGGGAAATGAACATTATGATACCACCGAGCAGTTAGAAAATGGCTGTAAAAAAGAAAAGGCCTTTGGTTGCACCCGTAACAGCATTCTTTCCAGGCGCAACAAGCATTAAACGGGTTTTAATCCAGCGGCCAATTTGTCTGACTTTTTTCTTCATGGGAAATAACTTTAAGAATAATAGACTTAAAAAGTTGTGTGAATTTAAATGGTATTTGCATTGATTTACGCATTGTACGGAATTTTATCGGGTAAATCAACGGAATGATCAATTTTAAAGAGGTTCTATTTCAAAGTAAAGTGATTTTTGAAATAATAGAAGGAATAAAAAATTTCCAGAATAATCTTATAATAATTTATAGGAATAATGTAAATCCTTTTGTACCCATTGCCCCAACTTTGATTAATAAGTTCTCCATAAACAAAAATAAAAAACATGAGTGATATTAAAAATTTAGATCAACAGGAAGCCATCAAAAAATTAAGGGATCTTGCCGAAGAAATAGATATTTGCATGTTTTGTACAAACCTTACTGTTGATGATGGTGCTACATGCCGACCGATGAGTACACAACAGGTTTGTGAGCAGGGAAACATTTGGTTTTTTAGTGAGGTAAACAGTATTAAAAACAGAGAAATTGAACAAGACAAGCAGGTGCAATTGTTCTATTCACACCCTGACAAAAACAGCTATATGGTGGTTAATGGCGAAGCTGAAATTGTTTTTGACAAAAACAAAACAGAAGAGCTATGGACAAAAATGGCAGAAATGTGGTTTGAAGAAGGAAAAGATGATCCCACCATCTCCCTTATTAAAGTTAAACCCACCTCGGCTTACTATTGGGATATAGATGGCAACAAAATGGTAAATTTCTTTAAAATGATTGCCTTTGTTACATCGGGTACTAATCTTATAAGCAGCAAAGAAGGCGAGTTAGATGTTTAACGATACCCTTTTAAAATTAGAAATGAAGAGATTAATTGCTATAAGAGCATCTCTAAACTAATTTTTTACAAAACCGGTTGCACCATTTTGCAAATTGCTAAAGGGGGTGCAGCCGGCTATGGATTATACAAACATTCATTCTGGCTTGCCCCTTCCTTTTTATATACTTCTCATAATGGATAGAATATCAATATTTTTTCAAATTGATCGCTATCCTCCTCTTCCAAACTAATTGTTTTTATCGCTATTTATCCATGTACAGTGTGTATACTACCCTTTAAATCCAATAATTTAATCGAAAGATCCGAATGGTGATGTCCATTTTATAGTAAAATAAAACTAAAATTCCATCATTTTAATAATAGCCGGTCTTTAATCCATAGCCAGGTTTTTTTAAGTCAGGTTCATTAAACAGAAGATATTGATGGTATAAATTACTTTTTACAAATGATTTAACCATGCACCAACTTACTTTGCTATTATCATCCAATATTTTTCTATCTGATTCCTAAAAGAGCATCTCTAATAACCCCTTGCTGCGTCATTATAACAAGCAGAAAATAATTTTTTTCTAAAATAGGATTAGTAAACTTACTCCTCCTCAATTCGCCTTTAAGTATTGGTATATTTCTACCTGCGATCTGATTGGATTTTCTGACAGAGAAACAGGCTGATTTTCCCCATTCGCATCAATCCAAACTGCTTTTACATTATCGCCCCACTGCAATGCCAAAATATCGTTTAATTCCGTTTTCAGTGTATCCTGATAAATAGGAAAACATACTTCAATTCTGCGATAAATATTTCTTTTCATCCAATCCGCCGACCCCATAAATATTTCAACCTTACCACCATTTATAAACTTAAAAACCCTGCCGTGTTCAAGATACCTGTCTACAACCCTCTTTACACTAATATTTTCACTTAACCCTTGATCACCCGGAATTAAGCAGCAAATACCACGTACCATTAAATCAACTTTTACGCCTGCTGCCGAGGCTTTGTATAATTTTTTAATCAATTTCCCCTCTTCCAAATTATTCAACTTTATGGTAATACCAGCAGGTAACCCCTTACCGGCATTAGCTATTTCCCGGTCAATTAAATCTAAAAACTTTTGGTGCAGGTTGAACTGAGATACAAGCAAGTGATTAAAAATAATATGGTCCGCTTTCTCTGGCTTCTGCTTTTTAACCAAAAAATCAAATAACATTTTTAGTTCATTCAGCATGTCAACATGAGCTGTAAGCAAAATATGGTCTGTATATACTTTTGCTGTACTTTCATTCAAATTACCGGTGGCTAATAGGCCGAGATATGGATGAGTAGCATGATTTCTCACTACCAGTGCAATTTTTGCATGAACCTTTATATTATTGCTGGAATACAAAATTTTAACCCCCGCATCTTTCATGCGTTTTGACCATTTCAAATTATTAGCCTCATCAAATCGGGCTTTTAATTCTATGATAACGGTAACCTTCTTACCATTTTGCGCTGCATTTATAAGTGCATGTGCAATACGTGAATCAGCAGCTATACGATACAAGGTTGTATTTATCTCCAGAACAGCAGGATCTAAAGCCGCTTCGTTAAAAAAGCGAAGCACCGTATTATAGTGATGATAAGGGGTATGAACCATTACATCCTGATGAGTAATCTTCTTAAATAAAGTATCCTGACTGATTTGCAAGGATAAGGGCATTCTTACCGGATATAAATATTCACCATCTTTTACCGGAAATGATCTGAGATCTTTCAATCCGTGATGCACACCACCCGGTACCAAATTACTTTTTAGAAGATTAAATTTTTCATAAATCTCCTTCCAATGTTTTTGTGGAATACCAGGCTGATATAAAAATCGAATTGCCAATCCATAATCTCTTTTTTTCAATTGCTTCTCAATTTTTGCAGCAATATCTTCCTCATAATCTTCTGAAAGATTAAGTTCTGCATCCCGGGTAATCTTAATATTAAAGGTCGATTTTACTTTTTTACCTGGAAAAAGAATATCGATATTACTTTTAATAATATCATCTATGAAGACGACAAATCGCTTTCCTCCCTCATGCAACAGATACAACCGAGGTAATGTTTTGGTAGGGATATTTACAATAGCAAGTTTTTCTATACCGTTTGGTTCTTTAAGAATCACCAATACATATAATTCATTATTCTCCGCAAAAAAGGAGGTAACATTTTCAAAATAGACAGGCCTCAGTAATCCAGCAACTTCATTAAAAAAGATTTCGCTTACCTGATTTTTCAATTCATCTGGTATGGGTTCTTCATTAAAAAAATGAATTCCTGCTTCCTTAAGCAAGGGAATAATCATATCATCCAAAATAAACCCAAAACGCTTTTGTTGTTTATGAACAATTGCATTAATTTGTTTTAGGTCTGCTGTATTTTTGCCACCGATTTTTTCTAATGCAAGCTTTGCCGGCATTTTCACCCGGTAAAATTCATCAAGATTTGAAGAGAATATGGATAGAAAATGAAGTCGCTCGAACAAAGGAACCGTTTCAGAAGCTGCTTCTTCCAGTACCCTGCCGTTAAAAGCTAACCAACTGATATCCTTATTATAAAAAAGCTTCCTATTCATGGTTAGCTGTTATCCAGTAAAATTTTCAATACATCGCTTTCAGATTATAAAGACGTATGATAACAAGGTCTAAAATAAAGGTTTATTGAAGTAATATCAGATTATCATTATATTAATTCAATAGATAAAGTAATTATGCATAAAATATAATTATTCGTATTTGCCTATTTTAGCCTTGCATTATCTATAAATATCTTTTGAACATTTGCTTTCTCTTTAATGATGGTATAAAAACCCTTCATAAATGCCAGCATTTCCTCCTTTGGTTTTTTCCTCAAAAGGGGATAATCATTTATGACCTTGTAAACATCATTTTCTTTCTCCATGAATAGGGCAATAGCCGGCTTTAACTCCGCCATTGTTCTTGGGAAACCCAAATACAACCTATCAGTAACTTTTTCAATACCAAGGTTGGGGGCTGGTTCGGCATATAAGGCATTTACAGCACCGCAATAATCAAAATCATAAGGAACAAGGTAAGGCTTTGCATCAGCTGAGTCCTTAGCTTTGATAAATTTAATATTATGCTGAGCAGGAACATTCCAATCGGAATTAGAAATCATATATTGAAAAATATTAAGCATTGTTGTGTGTTGCCGGTTTGTTTCTTCAGTCATAATCTTTTCCTTGCCAACCTCCTTGCAGTCTAATCGTTTGGCAAGATCATCCACATCCTCCAGTAGAAAACCATACTGTTTATAAGACCGAATGGAGTCGCTATTATCATCAAAAGTAAATTTCACCAACCTTGCCCTGAAACTTTTTTCTGTAAATAACTGGTAGAGTTGGTAAACAAGATATTCCTTAATTACCCATTGTTCATCCTCCGAACCCCATTCGCAGGGAACGACTACTTTCAGTTGTTTAAAGTTTTTCAATTTTGATTTCTTTTCCTCATCTTCAAAATCAAATGACATAGAAGCAAAAGAACAATTTAACCTTCGAAAATTTCCCCTTAGCTTAACCCTTATAGGCTCTGTCACCGGTCCTTCTTCGTCAATATTTTGAAAGGTAATAGTAGCAGGTTGAAATACCGGCTCCTTTTTGTTAACCATCAAATCTTTATAGCTTGTAGTAAGGGTAGCAAATAGCACTGCGGTATCTTTAAAAAACTGTTTACGACTTACAATTTTTTGTGTGTAACCAAAACCTGCAGTAAAAAGGATTAATCCAACTAAAATAAATAATTTCTTCATGCAACAAAAGGTTGGTTAATTAAAAAGTTCCAGAATCACATCTCCAATGGAGCCACTTGGTTCCTGAATATTTAACAATGCAGCCAGGGTAGGTGCAATATCGGACATAGATATCTTTCGTTGCGTTTGGCCGGGCTTTATATGCCAACCGTACCACAACAAAGGAATATGTGTATCATACTTGTAACCGGTCCCATGTGTGGTTCCTCCTGTTGCAAACCCTTCTATATATCCTGATTTGTACAAAATTTGAATTTGACCAGATCGTACAGGATAATAACCATTTAAAATCGGAATAGCAATAAAATCCGGTATTGGTGCCTTTTTTATATCGTCAAGACGAAAGGCGCGGCTAACCCCCTCCTGCTTTTCAAGCCAGGATATTACAAAATCCGCCACATCAGACTGTCCAAGTTTCTTGGTCTTCTTTATTAAATCCACATTAAAAACTACCTGGGTGTTTACAATACCTTTTATTAGACTTTCTACGCCAAATTGAAGCTTTAATGCTTCAGCAAGTTGTTCGCCCAACTTTTTGTCGTCAATAAGTCCGGCAGGCATTTTATTTGCTTTCATAAATGAGGGTACATGCGCAACGCCATGGTCTGAAGAAAGAAAAGTAATCCAATTTCCACTACCTACCTGCTTATCTAAAAAATCGAAAAATGCACCTAATTCCTTATCTAAACGCAAATAGGCATCTTCAACTTCTAACGAATTGGGACCATGGGCATGCCCTATATAATCGGTGGAAGAATAACTCATGGCCAAAAAATCGGGAATACTGTCGGCACCTAATTGCTCACCCAATATAGCAGCTTTTGCAAACTCGGTAGTCAGGGTATTTCCATGGGGTGTAGCAGCTATAATTGAGTAATTCTGTCCGGCATTCTTTTTTAACCTATAGGGAAATTTATTCGGAGTAGATCCAAATGCCTGTGCATTGGTACCTTTATTATCATACATACTTTTTGTATAGGTTTCCCCAGGATACAAAAGATGCCAATCTAATTTATACAAACTATCCACCTTTGCTGGCGTATTAAACTCTTTTACCCAGGCTGGTACTTCATTCATATAATATGATGAAGTGATCCATTTCCCAGCTTCACTGTCATACCAATATGCTGCATTGGCATTATGTCCCGCAGCCAATATGGCTCCACGATCCTTCAATGCAATCCCTATCGTTTTATTTCTGAAATTATGAGCAAGCTTTAGCTCATCAGTAATGGTGGTGGTGAGTAGATTAACCGGACTCATCAATCCGTAATCAGTTTTGCTTCCCACTGTTTTTACACTATCATCTTCCGTGCAATACACGTACTCCTGCTTTTCATTATCCCACCAATTATTACCTGTAATACCGTGCACAGCGGGAACCGTTCCTGTAAAAATGGAAGCATGGCCGCAGGCAGTATAGCTTGGTAAATAGTTTATATGAGTATTGTCACAGGAAAATCCACCCGCTAACATTCGCTTGAAACCACCTGTTTCAAGCCAACGACTTTTAAACCGGGTTAAATAATCCCATCGCATCTGATCTACAGTTATTCCTACCACTAGCTTTGGGGCAGATTGACCCACAAGTGCATATTGGCAACCTATAACTATAATAGCCATAAGTAATCGAACGGATATTGTTTGACGATCTCCCATGCAGTAAAGATAACGAATTGATAATATTGATAGCAACAGGTTTAGCAAACATATAAATTTTTGGCATATCCTAGAGCTTTTCAATATTTTAATATCTCATATAGACGAGGAGCGCTTGCAAAATAAGGTACATATTCTTAAAATCTTTCAATGAAATGCACCATATCGAGGCTATTGGATGGTTTTTCATTTCATTTTTCAAGTAATTTTCTATTATGCAACGACTTTCATAGAGGCCTTGATTCTTTCAATTTGGGCCAAATGCCTGAGTTGATGATTTAAGAGAAACTGGAAAGTATCACCCAGCTTTAGTTTTATGAGATTCGAAAAAGAAGTGGAGATTTTAACTTTATTCAGGCTGACACTTGCGGATTGATCCAATAAATCCAAAAAACGAAATTGGTCCTTAATGTAATGATCGATGACTGTTTTATCTAATGTATTATTGATGGGATTTTTGTCTTTAAAGGTTTTCATCTTTTTCCCGCTTTCTTTAGGCAGTATGCTCTGTGCAAAATAATTTCCAAGAAAACCAGTTTTGAAAAACAGATCTCTTAAAGATTTCGTATATTTAATTTTTTCTTCTATTTGAGTTAGATAAAAATTACTATACAAATTCAGATGTTCAAGGCACTCCAGAATATTCCAGGAGTCCGGATTTTCTTTCCAGGTCAAAGCAAATAAATCATAGCCTTTTAAATCTTCCGCCTGTTGAATAATCTGTTCAGTCTGCTTTTGAAGAGCATTTAATAATTTTTCAGTTTCCATTGCTTATAATATTTTAAACAAAGATCATCCACCTTCGTAACATAAATCTTGAGGGAAATCAAGACTTTTTTAAACGGGATAAAGTTTTCGGAGTCATTCTCAAATAATTGGCAATATAACGGTGAGGAATTTCCTGAAATAGCTGAGGACTTCTTTTCAATACCCTTTGATACCTATCTACCGGCGTTTGAGTTAAAATATCCATCTCCCGCTCCAGCTGTTGTAAAATGGTATTTTCAAGGATAGATTTCCAATAATGTTGATTGGGTTGTGCATTTAAATATTCTTCTAGTTTCTGTTTATTGATGATTCTTACCACTGTTTTCTTAATCGCCTGAATTGCACTTTCGGATGGCTTTCCGGTAAGAAAAGAATCCATGGAAACAAGTAAATTCCCTTTATACCCAAAGCGGATGATTTGCTCCTCCTCACCATCAAAAACATAAACCCGCAAGCTGCCACTTTCCACATAATAAACATGGGTATCAATACTCCCACTGACTTTTAAAAAGCCATTTCGTTCGAGTACTAAAGTCTTTTCCGCAAGGTCTATAATGGCTTGCATATTCTGTGGATGAGATAATCGTGAAATAATTAAATCTTTGAAGTTAAGGGATCAGGGTCATATTTTATAGCAAATTCCAAATTTATTGAGCTTCTATCATATTAGATGATAGTAGTTGAGAGAAATAGACAGTCCCTGCTTATTGTTGGCTAACCTCCAGAAGTGCTTATAAGATTTTTAATAGCCTTTGTAAACGGCGCATTTTTATAAAAATGCCGTAGGCATGCCATATCGGTAGTAGTCCAAATCGTGCATGTACATCAGAATGCCATAGGCATGGCATATTGTTAGCGCTTCGTATAGCGAACAGCAAATAATAATCCCAAAGCAATTCTACTCAAATAACCTTGATTAACTGATACAAACTAACAATAAGCTTTTCATCGAGTGCCATCCCTGCGGGATTCATAGTTCCGTATCTCATTTGTTTTTCTACCGATATGTCATCTCTACGGGATTGGAAATGGCACCATTGAATTGTTCCCTAATTTATATCCGATCATCTTTTAAGGAGGAAGCAAGTAACAGGATGACATATTCGTAATCTCAATGAGCAATGCATTTTTATAAAAATGCCACAGGCATGGCATATCGGTAGCAGGTAAAATCGTGCGTGTTCATCTGAATGCCGTAGGCAAGGCATATTGTTAGCGCTTCGTATTGCAAACAGCAAATAATAATCCCGAAACAATCCTCCCAAACAGCCTTGATTAACGGACACATACTAACAATGAGCTTTCCAACAAGTGCCATCCCTACGGGATTGGAAAAGGTACCATTAAATTTTTCCCTAATTTAAATCCGATCATCTTTTAAGGAGTAAGCAAGTAAAATGTTGACATATTCGTACTCTCAATGATAAATGCATTTTTATAAAATGCCGTAGGCATGACATATCGGTAGTAGCCCGCATCGTTTTAAGTGCATCTGAATGCCGTAGGCAAGGCATATTGTTAGCGCTTCGTATTGCAAACAGCAAATAATAATCCCGAAACAATCCTCCCA
>JBBQXO010000182.1:0-9265 GCA_038209595.1 Chitinophagales bacterium | reverse complement strand
GAATCCGCAAAGGAACTGATTTTACTTATTACAAGCAATCTACTATCCGCAGGCGCATTCTTAGACGAATGGTAATTAATAAAAAGACTGAACCAATTGACTATCTTAATTACCTGAGAGAAAATAAAACAGAACAAGATTTATTATACCAGGATCTGCTCATTCCGGTTACTTCTTTCTTCCGAGATTCAAAAGTATTCGATAACTTATGTGAAACTGTTTTTCCAAACATCGTAAAAGATAAATTGAAAACAGATCCGATTCGAATATGGATAGCAGCCTGTAGCACAGGCGAGGAGGCTTATTCCATTGCTATCTGTATGAAGGAATTTTTAGGCAACAACCAGCACCATATTCAAATTTTCGCTACCGATATCAGCGACATAGCTATTAAAAAAGCACGGAGTGGGATTTATACAAAAAATGAAGTAGAATCAGTAAGTCCGCAGCGACTGCAGGAATTTTATTCTAAAATAAATGGTCATTATCAGGTGAATAAAAACATTAGAGAATTATGCGTATTTGCGCATCATAATTTTTTGAAAGATCCACCCTTTGGCAAAATAGATTTTATCAGTTGCCGTAATGTGCTGATATATATGGAACCCTATCTTCAAAAAAAAGCCCTCAACACATTTCATTATTCCTTAAATCCCAATGGATTATTATTATTGGGCAAATCAGAAACCACCAGTGTTGTACCTAAGCTTTTTACCAATGCTGCTAAAGGAGATAAGATATATTCACGCAATAATGTACCAGGTAATTTCATACATGAAGCAAGCCAGAGAACAGAGCACAAATTCAACCAATCAGCCTCAAAGTCAACAAATGAAACGATACGAAATGATTTTCAAAAAACAGCCGATGACATCATACTTCGCCACTATACACCAGCCGGCGTAGTAGTAAATGAAGCCTTGGATATTGTTCATTTCAGGGGCAATACAAGTAACTATTTAGAACAAAGTTCCGGAAAGCCCACACATAATTTATTGCAAATGGCAAAAAATGGGTTGGCCTTTGAGCTACGTAATATTTTGCATAAAGCCAAAAAAGATAAAACCAAGATTATAAAAGAAAATATAACCATAGATAAAGACGGCGCACTAAGGAGAATAAACATAGAAGCTATACCATTGCCCAATCTTTTAGAACCCCACTACCTGATACTTTTTCATGATAATAATGCCAATGATAATAACCAAGGAGCAAGTGGCAATAAAAAATTGACAACAAGTAAAGCAAAAGAGAATGAAAAGGATTTACGCATATCCCAATTAGAAAATGAATTGTCACAGGCAAGAGAAGATATGCAAAGCATAACAGAAGATCAGGAAGCTGCAAACGAAGAATTGCAAAGTGCCAATGAAGAATTGTTGAGTAGCAGCGAGGAATTACAAAGTCTGAACGAAGAACTCGAAACAGGACAGGAAGAACTGCAAAGTACCAATGAAGAATTGATGATAGTAAATAGGGAAACAATTAACCTGAATGAACAATTAACTGCCTCCCGTAATTATGCTGATTCTATAATAGCTACCATCAAGGAGCCTTTATTGGTTCTCGATAAACATTTACGCATTCAAACAGTTAACCAGGCTTTTTATAACACTTTCCGGGTAAATGAAAAAGATACAGAGGGTAGGTTTATTTATGAACTAGGCGACCAACAATGGAATAATCCACAACTAATAAAATTACTCGGAGAAATCCTTCCTAATAAAACACCCTTTAACAATTTTGAAATAAAGTATCCTTTTCCAAATATCGGTAAAAGAACCATGCTGATCAATGGTCGGGAAATTTTAAGAGATCATATAGAGGATAAATTAATATTAGTTTCTATTGAGGATGTTACTGAAAAAGTGAAACGACAAGATGAGGAAAAAAAATTGTTAGCCAGATTCCAATACCTATTGATGGAGGCACCGCTAGCGATTATGGTTTTGAAAGGCGAAAATTATATTGTAGAATTAGCCAACTCCAATTATCTGCAATTAATAGATAAAGAAGATGAATTTATTGGCAAACCCATTTTTGAATCATTGCCAGAGTGGAATAATCAGGGAATAAGAAGTGTGTTTGATAAGGTAGTACAAAGTGGCATCCCTTATTATGGTTACGAACAAGAATTACAGATATTCAGAAATAAACAAATTGAAAAGGGTTTTTACAATGTTGTTTACCATCCGATAAAGGAACCTGATGGCGATGTAACCGGCATTATTGTGGTAGCCACAAAGGTTACTGAAGAAGTATTATCCAGAAAAAAAATGGAAATACAGTCTGCCATGATTGAAGATATGCTGATGACGGCTCCTGCTTTTATAGCCACCCTTATGGGTCCGGAGCATGTATATGAATTAATAAATGAACGCTACCAACGGGTTTTTGGAAACAGGGAAATTAAGGACAAATCCATGATACTTGCCTTACCTGAACTAAAAGGACAAGGCTTTATAGATTTGCTTGATAAGGTTTATAAAACGGGTGAACCTTATGTAGGAGTGGAAATACCTATGCAATTAATAGTTGACCAAAGCCATGATCCGGAACTGCACTATTTTAATTTCAGTTATCAGGCTATGTACAATGAAAATAAAAAGATTTATGGAATCCTCGTTTTTGGTTATGATGTAACCGAGCAGGTAATTGCCAAAAATAAAAATAGGGAGGATCATTTTACAAGTCAGCAAATACTGGAAAAAAAGGTAGAAGCACGTACTTACCAATTGAATGAAGCCAACAAGATGCTTCACCAAAAAAATAAAGAAGTAGAAGAAGCAAGGGCAAAACTGATGTCTGAATATGCAAGAAACCTGATAGAATCAAGTCTTGATCCACTAGTGGTAATAAACCCTTTGGGTAAAATAACAGACATGAACCAGGCAACTATAAAAATAACAGGTATTAATAATGTAACCTTAAAAGGAACTAACTTCTTCGACTACTTTACGGAACCGCAAAAAGCTCAGGAAGTTTACAAAGAGGTCTTTGAAAAAGGTTTTGTAACCAATTATCCCTTAACCATTCAACATGTGGATGGAAAACTTACTGATGTGTTTTTAAACGGATCAGTTTATAAAGATGCAAATGCAGCCATTGTAGGCATCGTATTGGTAGCAAGGGATGTTACCGAACAAAAGAAAGCTTCAAAAGCACTAACAGAAGCCATTATAGTTGCTGAAAAGGCCGCTTTAAGTGCAGAAGATGCTAAATTAAAAGCAGAACAGGCAGCTCATACTGCAGAAGAAGCTGTAAAATCAAAACAGCAATTCTTGAGTAATATGAGCCATGAGATACGTACTCCTATGAATGCCATTATTGGCTTTACAAAGGTCATTCAAAAAACAGACCTCAATACCAAACAAAGAGAATACTTAAATGCCATAACATTAAGTGGCAATTCTTTAATTGTGCTTATAAACGATATACTCGACCTTGCCAAAGTTGAATCAGGTAAAATGACATTTGAAAAAATTCCTTTTCAACTATACTCTTCTATTTCTGCAATGACGCATCTTTTTGAGACCAAAATGCAAGAAAAAAATCTACAATTAGTTATTGAATTTGATGATGCCATCCCGAAAATTTTACTTGGTGATCCAATAAGGTTGCACCAGATTATTTTAAACCTTGTAAGTAATGCTGTAAAATTCACTGATTCTGGTAAGATAACTGTAAGTACTAGGCTATTGAAGGAAGATGAAGAAAATGTAAACATTGAATTTTCTGTTATAGATACCGGTATAGGAATTAAAGCCGATCATTTTGAAAGCATATTTGACAACTTCAGTCAGGCATCAAGCGGTACATCACGGCTCTATGGTGGTACAGGATTGGGACTGGCCATTGTAAAGAAATTGGTAGAAGCACAGGAAGGAAGTATTAGTGTAAAAAGCAAGATCAATGAAGGTTCTAACTTTAGCTTCATATTAAATTTTAAGAAAACAACAATGCAGGATGTGCCAGAAACAGCGGGTTTAAAACTAGATTCAGATTATAAAAACATTAAAGTACTGGTAGTAGAAGATATGGCACTTAATCAATTACTTATGAAAACCATCCTCGATGATTTTGGTTTTGAACGGGACATTGCTGCTAATGGAAAAATAGCTATTGAGAAAATGGAAACCAAAACATATGATATCATTTTGATGGATCTTCAAATGCCAGAAATGAATGGATTTGAAACAACAGAATATATCAGAAAAAAAATGAAATCGAAAATCCCCATTATTGCTTTAACTGCTGATGTAACTACAGTGGATCTGGCAAAGTGCAAAGCATTTGGTATGAATGATTATATAGCAAAACCGGTTGATGACCACCTACTTTATAATAAAATGATTAGCCTAGTAAAAAAAACAGGAAAAATAAAAGAACCAAAATCATAAATAATGAAAACAGAAGCAATAAATATCGAAAGAAGTACCAACATGTCCTATTTGAATAGAATCACCAAATCAAACCCTGACCTGATCATGGAGATGATTACTATTTACCTCGAACAGACACCAATACTGATAAGTGGTATGAAAAAAGCCATGCAGGATCAAGATTGGGATTCCCTGCATGCTGTTGCACATAGAATGATACCTTCCTTTTTAATTATAGGTATCAGCTCTGAATATGAATTAATGACTAAAAAAATTCAAAAATATTCAGGTAGTTCCGAAGACAGCATTGAGATAGAAATGATGGTAGAAAAAGTAATAACAGTTTGTGAAAATGCCTGCAAAGAATTAGAAGAGGAATATAACACCCTTAAAACACCAACTCATGAGTAATGAAAATAAAATAAAGTTGTTCCTCGTAGATGACGACCTTCTTTTCTTGAAATCTTTGGAAATTGAATTCCTGCAACATGCAGATTTTGATATCGAAACTTTTACAACAGGTGAGGATTGCCTGTTAAATCTGTCCTCCAAACCCGATGTAGTAATTTTAGACTATCATTTTGATGGTTATGATAAAAATGCTATGAACGGAATAGAAATACTGGATAAAATAAAACAATATAATTCTGAGATACAAGTCATCATGCTGTCATCGCAAGACAAAATTGAGGTAGCCATCAATTGTATGCACCATAGCGCTGCAGACTATGTGGTAAAAAGTGAAACAGCTTTTTTACGTCTCCAAAAAATTATTGATACCATTTTCAGCTATAAGAATATAGAGAAAAAATTACAATGGTATATGGATAGGATGTAATTGTACAGCAAGCTATTTTTACAAATAGATTGCTACTCGAGTTTGGACATTTTTAAAAAAAAATTTTTAGAAAACGGACTATTTCTCACTGGAATAATGATTTTTTGTTTATATTGCATCTAGTAAATCAACTAGATATGGGATATAAAACCAAAGTTCAGCTTATCAAAAGATTAAAAAGTGAACAGTATTATGTCAATTTTCCTGCAGCCGTTGCCCAGGCAATTGAATTTTCTGCTGGCGAAGAGGTAGAATGGTTAATTGACGACCATCAGAATTTAGTTTTAAGAAGAAGTGATGCTGCTGTGGCAGTGCTTAAAAAAAAACTAAAGACGAAGTCAACTTAAAATCAATTTTTGATACCATTTTTAACCGTTGTTCTAGTGCTTTCAAACAGAAAAGAACCCATTCCAGAGTTATGGAGTTGGCTCACGGTCTGCTTTCATACACAGGGCGGGCTACCATTACCGGAATGCTTACTGCAATAGGTAGACAATTTATGGATTGGACCGTTGCCTACCAGATATTTTGGGAAGTAGAATGAATACCGAAAAATTGTTTGAAGTTGCCTTACAGGTTTGTTAAGACCAATTGAGTCCCAAGTAAATCATAGTAGCTCATATGGATGATACAATTATAAGAAAAGTAGGTAAAACTATTGCTGGCAACGCTTGGCGAAGAGATCCATTGGGTCCGGCCTTTCATACAAATTTCATTTGGGCTCAGCGGTTTATTCAAATTTCCATATCCCTGCATGATCAAACTGAACTTAATAGTCAATCCCGGGCAATTGCAGTAGATTTTCATCATAGCCCAAGTGTGAAAAAATTATCTAAAAATGCCAGTGATGAAGACCGGGTAACCTTTACCGAATCAAAAAAACAACAAAATCTTAGCATGCAGGGTTTGTCTAGAATAAAGTTGATACGAACAAGATTGAACGAGCAAGGGGCTTCTACAAGACAATTATTCTTAAGTGTGGACGGCAGCTATACCAATGCAACAATATTGAAAGGGTTACCATCTGGGGTTACGCTGATTGGCAGAGTAAGAAAAGATGCAAAATTTAATTATATACCGGAGTCTGAAAAAACAAAAGGCAGAAACAGAAAATATGGTGAGCCGACCCCAACACCGGAACAAATCAGGCAATCAAACGACTACCCATGGCAAAATGTTACTGAATGGGCTGCCGGAAAAAAGCATACTTTTAATGTAAAAGTTATTAAGTCTATCAAATGGAGAACGGCGGGGCAAGCCCACACTTTTCAATTAGTAGTAATCCGCCCATTAAGCTACAGGCTAAAAAATGGCGGTAAATTACTGTATCGTAAACCAGCTTATCTGGTTTGTAGTGACAATGATTTGGACATCGAAACGCTCTTACAAGCTCATTTATGGAGGTGGGAAATAGAAGTCAACTTCAGAGATGAGAAAAGCACCAACGGTTGTGGAGAGGCGCAAGTACGCAATGAAATGGCAGCCGTAAAAGTGCCTCAGTTTGTGGTGGCAATGCACGCCTTTGTCCATCTGGCAGATCATTTACTAAACAAGTTAGATTGTGCTACTGCATTGCCAAAAGCAAAATGGGAACAAACCAACAAACAACTCAGAGCATCAACCAATAACATCCTTAACAATTTTAGAGGATGCTATGTATTTGAAAAACCAGGTAAATCTTTCTCCGACTTCATAGCAAAACAACGATTAATCACCAACACCATTAATCCGATAATTGATGAGGTAAACCCCCTTTTTCTATATAAGTAGATAACCAAACTCGAGCAGGAAGCTATTTTTACAAATAGATTGCTACATTCTCAGCAAATACATTCCAAAGATAATACGTCATTAATAGTCCCTTTATTGAACTCAGACCGATAAACGAATTCGTTAGTCCTGAAATGTTGTGCATGAATTTATTTTGAATAACCAACAACTACAGCCAAATAAACCTTTCATTATCAACAGCGCTATATACATCAATTTTCAATAATAAATGATAATTAAAGTAAAAAGTGTGAATTATACAATTAATTTATAAATTTGTATAAAAAGGACATGGCCAATTGAATCTATCTTTCCAATTAATTATTTTTATTAAAAAACGAAAACATTGCTACCAAAGCAGATTAAAAAAAAATTATTTTCTATGAAAATTGCAGAACCTAAAAAACCTTTCAATATCTTGCTTGCAGATGATGATATAGATGACCGTTTACTGTTTGCCAAAGCACTACAAGAAATTGAGATTTATACTAACCTTGTAACCGTAAATAACGGGGAAACGCTAATGAACTACCTCTTAGATGAAGATACACAGCTTCCTCATGCCATTTTTCTTGATTTGAGTATGCCAGGTAAAACAGGCTTTGAATGTTTGGCTGAAATAAAAGAAAAAAATAAACTAAACAACTTACCAATAATAATGTATACTACTTCCTGTACACGCCCTATCAACTTTGAAGATGACCTCAAAAAAACGCTTGGCAAAATGGGGGCGCAGAATTATATCCGAAAACCCAACGATTTTGAAGAATTAAAAAAAATAATTCATCGGTCACTTATTAAAGTTATAGAGGAAGTTGAATTTGAACCAAAGGAAAATATGTAATCCTAATTAGCAGAATTAATTACTATCTGAATAAAGAGCTTGTGTAAAATATAAAACATTGATAGGAAAACCAGACCAATGTTTAAAAAAATTGATAGTGATGGCCATATACGATTTCCACTTTTAAAACGGGTCTATAAAGTATCACCTATTATAAAGAAATCTACTATGGTTCTTATTGAGACAAGTAAATGAATTATTCGAGGGAGCAAATTTTACATTTTATTCAAAAAATTATTTTTGCATAAAATATATTCCATAATAAATGCTTTGAATGTTTATTAATCATAAAAATAATAAATAACTAATTTTTTTTGATAATTGCTTCTTCTTCCACAACCACGTAATATACATTGTAATACCATTAAAAAAAAGCTTTATGATTTCGGTTCAAAAAGATAGCAATTTTGAACGCCTTTAATAGATTATATATCAAATGCTGACAATAGTACCAGAAAATATATATTTGAATAGAAAATTAAAATTATTGCTCAGGGTATGAATTTAAAGCAGATAAATATTATTAATGCGAATGATGACAAAAATGATAATCTTTTTATTTAAGATATGGCCGGATAATAAAGAAGTTTGAAACTTATTATTTAAAAATATAAACATGAAAATCTGAATCTGGAAACAAATTTATTTTAAAAATAATTCTGAGGACAACACATACAAATAATGACTCTGCAACAGGTAAAACTTAAATAAGCCAAATACAACTTCTAAATATCCATATAAATTGCATACAAAAAGAATAATACTAGCCGAAGATGATGAAGAAGATGTAGATCTTTTTAAAATCGTGTTGAATGACCTTTCGGTAGAAGTAAACCTTCAAGTGGCTACCAACGGAATAGAGTTAATGAAAATGCTGGAAGGAACAGGCCCATTTCCTAACCTGATTTTTTTAGACCTGAATATGCCCTTGAAAAATGGAATAATTTGCCTGGAAGAAATAAGAACAAACAAACGCTGGAATAATATTAGCGTAATTATCCTATCCACCTCATCTCATCAAGATCAGATAAAAGCAGGATACGAAAAAGGTGCTGACTTTTATATGGTAAAATTATCTAACTACATTGATTTTAAAAACGTTATATCTTCCTGCCTGCATAAAAACTGGTTATCAAACGAATTTAAATAAATAATAAATAATACGATCCAATTCATGTTTTTACAAAATTTACGTAACCGGACAGCTCAGCAACACAGTTTACTTGAACAAAACCCAGCTTCAAAAAACCTGCTTAGTGCGCAAGTAACTGCCTCAGATTATGCTGCTTATCTTTCTTTGCTTTATGGCTTTGTAAAAGGTTTTGAAGAAAATATTTTTCCTTTGCTTCAACACCACATTACTGATATAGAAGAAAGACGCAAAACCCATTTACTTATAGCCGATCTCAATATGCTTGGCATTGATGAAAC
>JBBQXO010000181.1:0-9282 GCA_038209595.1 Chitinophagales bacterium | reverse complement strand
GGAGGTATAAAAAACTACATCATCGAGCCAAAGAATGCAAGAGCTCGTACTTGCGCTACTGGCATAAATAACCGGGAAGTAGGTTGTGTTATTTTGAGCGAGGAAGGTATAAGTTACACGCGTCCAGCCAGATCCTACTGTAGCAGAAGTTGTTAACCCGCCCGATAATGGTAATGTTGCCTCAGAGGTAGCTGCATGAAGGTTGAGCAAGGGTGTTGCCCCTGTACTTCTTCGGGCCCATGCTACTATAGTTACATAATTTGTACCTGTTGCCGGGGTAATAATGGAATAATTTGGGTTATAAACCCTTCCTCCTGCCTGGAGGTTTCCATTTAGTTCAGCTTTAAAAGAACCGGAACGCTGATTGTTGGCATTCCTCACAAAATTACCGGCCCCTGCCTTTTGCCAGTTCGTAAACTCAGTACTGCTTTCAAAGCCTGGTTGCGCTTTCATTGGGTCATAGCTTTGCGCAAGCAAATTAAAACAATTCAATAAAAGAAAATACAGTAAAAATGTTTTCATTAAAAGAAAAAGTTTGGAAAAATTAATGCGATTTTATTTTGTAAATATTCGGTTTTATGACTCTTCGGTTTCTTCATTCACTTAATGTTAGTCCGAACTGATATATTGAATGCCTAACCTGTTAAAATACGTTGGGTGATGAGGTTTGGTATTTGGAAAAAAAGATATTCCCAAATCGAGATTGGTTTTGAAAGAATATATATCTAAGGGAAGAAAATGCTTGTTGGATTTTTTTTTTGGGATTAAATGACTTTATTTATTGAAATATAGTTTCAAAATAATAGTCCATTCTCATCGATTTGTAAATTGGATCTATCTGAAAAATAATTTTGGCGGCTAATTTGGAAGAAAAACCTAAAGGGTAGGCGGTATGAAGGATTTCGCAAGGGATGTTTTTTGTAAATATCACCCCTGTAAGGTACTGCCAAACCATTGTCTTGCAATCGTATTTTGGGAAATGAAATACACAAGAGTTTGCGGGTTTGCAGGTAAATTGAAAGTTGAAGAAAAAAGGGGCAAAAAAAAAGACCTCCATTTTGGAGGTCTTTTTCTAAGAAAAATGATTCTTAATTATTTAGGCATAATAACTGCGTCGATAACGTGTACAACTCCGTTGCCAGCTTTGATGTCGGCAGTGGTTACGTTGGCACCGTCAACCATTACTTTACCATCTTTAATAGTAATAGTTACTTCGGCTCCGTTTACAGTTTTAGCTTTCATACCATCTGTAAGGTCTGTGCTCATTACATTACCTGCAACTACATGGTAGGTAAGGATTGAAGCAAGCTTCTCTTTGTTTTCTGGCTTCAAAAGATCATCTAAAGCACCAGCGGGTAGTGCACTAAAAGCAGCATTGGTAGGGGCAAATACGGTAAAAGGACCGGTGCCACTTAAGGTTTCAACCAATCCAGCGGCAGTTACTGCAGCTACAAGGGTAGAATGATCGGGAGAACCTACTGCTATGTCAACAACTGTTGCAGGAGCTGCAGGAGCTTCGGGAGCTACTACTTCTTCAGCAGCTACTTCTTCAGTTGCGGCTGGTTCGCCACAAGCAAACATGGTTGCCATTGCAAGCATAGCAAGGCTCATTTTTAAAATTTTCATATATTATTGTTTTTATATGGCTATAACAACGTTAGCGCTAAGTTGTTCTCTGGCAGGTGTTAAATAATTTTTTGAAAAAACCGCAGACTCCCAATTAAGAATACCAACCCCCAATAGTAAAATAGGCAATACACCATAATACTTCGGCCCAGTCTGCTCTTTACCACATTCTTTACCGACTGTGTTTCATTAAGAAAGTATTGAATCTTTGCAAAACTATATCTAAAATATGGAAGAAATGTATCGTTTTTATTTACTTTGCCTGAAAAATAATTTAAATTCTATGGCATTAGCAGCACATTCCACACTACAACCGGTACCCTCCAAAGCTGAAAACAGTACGTCTTTACCGGGCTCTGAAACCATGGCCTTATTATTGGCAGGCGCTTTTGCAAGCGTGGCTATGACCAAAGCAGCCCTTAGGCAGTACCGCAAACTAGCTCGAAAAGCCCTTTGGAAGGCAATAGGTCTGAAAATGAAATCCTTTTTCAGTTTCAAAAAACAGGACCCTGATACCGTATTGGGATTAAACTTCTTCGTTTTTCTCTTACTTGTAATATTAGGGGTGGCTATTGGGGCCGCTCTTTTTGGTCTGACCGGATTCCTTTTATTGGTGGGGTTGGCTATAATAATCTACCTGTTGCTTCGCGACCGCTGATTTTTTAAAATAGAAATGCTTCAAATTCAATAATTAAGCGCCCGTTTTTAAAAATGGGCGCTTAATTATTTGTTATAGCTTGTATTGATTAGATTTCTTAGCGGCCAAAATCATCCTGTAATCGAACGATATCTGATTCGTCGCTCGGTTGGGAAGGATCTGTATGCTGCCATATTTCGGTTACAACCCCATAGTTGTCATCTCCAATCAAGCGGTGACGTTCCCCTTTTTGAAGCACAATTACTTCTCCGTTTTGATAGGTTTTGGGGATTACTTCTTCATCCGTAAGGTTGGTGGCTACTTTTATAGGTCCCTGTAATACACTCCATATTTCGGCACGCCGAAAATGATACTGCCAGCTTAATCGTTTATTGGGGGCTACTACCAAAAATTTGGGACTCAGTTTTTCCCCGATCATCAACTGTTCTTTGGTGTATTCCGGAAAGTATTTTTCGATAAAGAGGTCGGCATCTTTTTCAATCAAAACAAAAAAACCGCCCCACGGTCTGTTGAAATCGAATGAGTCAATGGTAAATCCATGCTGTTCGATGTATTCTTTTATTTCTTGAAATACTTCGGGTCGTTCCCGTTGTGCACTTATATCCATGGTCTATTATTTGATTGAACAAAAATATTTCATCTCTACAAAAACATTGCCTTTATTTTGACAGATGGGAAAATCATCCTTCTATATTCTTTTATTATTCGCTTCAGCAAACTGCTTTGATATCAACGGACAGTCTGTTTCAACTCTTTTTCCGGAAGAAATGGTCAATCCACTCATGGGGACGCAATCCTCCTATAGTCTTTCCAATGGCAATACCTATCCTTCGGTTTCCTTGCCCTGGGGTATGAATGCCTGGAGTGCGCAAACCGGCAAAATGGGCGATGGCTGGATGTATAGCTATAATGCGGAAAAAATCCGGGGTTTCAAGCAAACACATCAGCCTTCTCCATGGATTAACGATTATGGATGTTTTAGCCTGATGCCTGTAAGTGGTCGCATGCGCTGGGACGAAAACAGCCGGGCAAGCTGGTTTTCTCATAAAGCAGAAGCGGCGCATCCTTATGGCTATCAGGTGTATCTGGCCGATCATCATGTGGAGGCGGCCTTTGCTCCTACCGAAAGAGGGGCTGTTTTTCGTTTCGATTTTAAGGGCAAGGATAGCGCCTGGCTGGTGATTGATGCCATGGACAAAGGAGGCTATATCAAAATAATTCCATCGGAAAATAAAATCATTGGATATACATCGTACAATAGTGGCGGGGTTCCTGATAACTTTAAAAATTATTTTGTGCTCAGCTTCAATAAGCCCTTTACCATAGCCCATACCTGGCGGGGAAACAAGCTTGCAGGCGATACACTTGAAATTACGGATGCTCATGCAGGGGCTATTGTAGGTTTTGGTACTTTACCGAATAAGCAGGTGGTGGAGGCGAAAGTAGCCTCCTCGTTTATAAGCATGGAACAAGCCTCCTTAAATCTTACAAGAGAAATAGGTAATCAAGATTATGCTGCCGTGCTAAAGCAAGCAAAAAGTAAATGGAATAAAGAATTAAGCCGTATAGAAATAGAAGATAGCAATGTTGATGCTATCCGTACTTTCTATTCCTGTCTGTACCGGGTCTTGTTATTTCCCCGCAAATTTTATGAAATCAATGCCGCCAATCAGATTGTGCATTACAGCCCATACAACGGGCAGGTATTGCCGGGTATCCTGTACACCGATAATGGTTTCTGGGATACATTCCGGGCAGTTTTTCCATTTTTCAACCTCATGTATCCCTCGCTGAATGCGGAGATAATGGAAGGATTGGTAAACGCCTATAAAGAAAGCGGCTGGCTGCCGGAATGGGCAAGTCCGGGGCACCGCGATTGTATGATAGGCAGCAACTCCGCTTCGTTGATTGCGGATGCCTGGCTAAAGGGCATTCGGGGTTACGATGTAGAAACGCTTTATGAGGCCATGAAAAAAAATGCCGAACAAGAAGGACCGCTTACTTCTGTAGGGCGAAAAGGTATTGAGGCGTACAATGAACTTGGTTACGTGCCTAATGATGTGGGCATTAATGAAAGTGCGGCAAGAACCCTCGAGTATGCCTATGCCGATTTTTGTTTGTATCAATTAGCAACCGCCCTGCAAAAACCAAAAGAGGAGCGGGAAAGGTGGCGGCAACAAAGCATGCGTTATAAAAACCTTTTTTATAAACTCAATTTGCTGATGGCAGGCCGCTCAAAAACAGGACAATTTCCACTTCTTTTCAATCCTTTTAAGTGGGGAGGCGATTTTACCGAAGGCAATGCCTGGCATTACAACTGGAGTGTTTTTCAAGATATTGAAGGTTTAAAGCAGTTGATGGGCGGTGATAAAATGTTTATTACCATGCTGGATTCTGTTTTTAAAATGCCTCCCGTATTTGATGAAAGTTATTATGGGCAGGTCATTCACGAAATTCGGGAAATGCAGATCATGAATATGGGGCAATATGCGCATGGGAATCAGCCTATACAGCACATGCCTTATTTGTATCAGTACAGCAGCGAGCCATATAAAACAGAATTTTGGGTACGGGAGATCATGAACCGGCTGTACCATCCAGGGCCGGATGGCTATTGTGGCGACGAAGACAATGGGCAGACTTCCGCCTGGTATGTTTTCTCTGCCATGGGGTTTTATCCGGTTACTCCCGCAAGTAACCAATATGTGCTGGGGGCCCCCCTGTTTAAAAGAATGAGCATCAGACTAGAAAATGGGAAGATGCTCCTTATCGATGCCGCAAATCAAAAGGCCGAAAACCGCTACGTGCAGGAAACTCATTTTGATGGACAAAGGGTATCGCGTTTTATTCAGCATGACCAAATAAAAAACGGCGGCCGCCTGACCTTTAAAATGCAGCAGTTACCCAACAAAGCGCGATTATCTAACACAGTTTTCCCCTTTTCGCTGTCGACCTATTTACCGGATAAATAAAATATGAAAGAGGTTGAAAATTTTATTTTAGGTTTGACTCAGAAACAAGACATTTAAGCCATGGAGCAACCATTAGATCATATCCATCCCAATAAAATCAGACAAATTTTATTGCTTTCCACACTCGTATTTCTGGGGATAATCCTCTGGCAGGAAATGTATTTTATGCTGGGTGGATTTTTGGGGGCTATTGTATTATATGTGTTGATGCGCCGGCCCATGCTTTACCTGGTGTATAGAAGAAAATGGAAACATTGGGTAGCTGCTGTGCTGCTGATCCTGCTCAGCCTGGGAATCATCATTTATCCTTTTGCCTGGGTTATCAATTTGTTGATTGAGCGATTGACACCTATAATTGCCGATACCTCCGGTTTACAGGCCTCGCTCAATAAAATCGATGCCTTTTTAAGAGAAAAATACGATTTCGATCTGTTATCAATTGGCAATATCGAAAAGGTTTCGGGGTATGCTACCAACATTGGGGGGAAAGTAATCACCACTACTTTGAGTACACTCACCAATCTTATTGTTATGTATTTTATCCTTTGGTTTTTGCTGATGAAGGTGGGGCATGTAAAAATTTGGTTACGTAAAGGGTTGCCGGTAAAAAAAGTTAATGCCGATAAAGTAATCTTAGAGATCCGGGAAATGGTTATGAGCAATGCGGTGGGGATACCTGTTTTGGGAATAATACAAGGTATTGTTGCCATCATTGGGTATATGATGTTTGGGGTGGAGGAGCCCATATTGTGGGGAGTCATTACCGGTATCGCCTCTGTTATCCCTTTTGTAGGTACCATGGCTGCCTGGGTGCCTATTGCCATTTTAACTTTTGCAAACGGAGAGCAGGGTAATGGCATTGCGCTTACACTTTGGGGGCTGATTGTAATTGGAGGAAGTGATAATGTTTTCCGTTTTGTACTGCAAAAATATCTGGCAGATATTCACCCGGTTATTACTGTGTTTGGTGTTATTTTCGGATTGAATTTATTTGGATTTTTAGGTATTATTTTTGGTCCCTTGTTGATTTCCCTCTTTATTTTAATGATGCGTATTTATTTTGACGAGTTTGTGAAACACGGGGAACTTACTTATGATGATAAATAATTGCTATTTCCTTAACCACTATTTTTATGATAAGTATGCTTCATGTATCGCATCTGTTTATTTATCCCATCAAGTCATTGGGAGGGATTACCTTAACAACCGCAAAGGTTCTACACAAAGGATTGCAGTATGATAGACGGTGGATGCTGTTAGATGACAGGAATAAATTTATGACCCAGAGAAACCTGCCGGTTTTAGCACTATTCCAACTTCGGATAGAGGAACAGTCCTCCGAATTGATGATTGCCTATAATGGAGATTCCTTATTGATTCCGCTTATTGCCACAGGCCCGCAATTAGAGGCTACTATATGGGACGATGCGGTAAAAGTTCAGGAGGTAAACCCTGAAGTGAGTAAATGGTTTTCGCAACACCTTGGGCAATCAGTTAAACTCGTTTGGTTTCCGGAGGAAAATGAAAGGCCCGTTGATCCCGATTTTGCGCAAACCCCGCAAGATCAGACAAGCCTTTCTGATGGTTACCCTATTTTATTGGTGGGGCAGGCCTCCTTAGATGACCTGAACAGCAAACTTGAAAATGCCGTATCCATAGATCGGTTTCGGCCAAATATTGTATTTGAAGGAGGCCATCCTTTTGAAGAAGATACTTATTCTCATTTTTCAATCAATGGAGTAAAAATGGTAGGGGTAAAGCCCTGTGCCCGTTGCGTTATGACTACCATTGATCAGACCACCGGCACCAAAGGAAAAGAACCGCTTGCTACCCTGAATACTTATCGGAATGTGGGGAATAAAGTGCTATTCGGGCAAAATGTAATTCCAACTGGGCAGGGGACGATTCAGGTGGGCGATGAAATTAGTTTAGGCTAAAAGGAGAAATGCTATTCTACAGGCAAGGTGATACTTTCATAAATCTCTTTGAGCGAAAGTTCAAATCCCATAGTAGTAAAGGAAATACTGGCATCAAGCCCTGAAAAGGATTGATAATAAAATAGAGTCGATTCATTGGGGCGGTGGTACATATTTACCGAATACTCATTTTGACTCACCAACAAATAATATTGAAGCGATTTAATTTTCCGGTATTGTTCCCATTTTTTCGACCGGTCGTACAATTCGGTACTATCGCTCAGGACCTCTACAATAATGGAGGGATTTTTTATACTTTTTTCCGACTCAAAATCTGATTTATCGCAAGTAATAACAACATCTGGTAAAAAAAAATGGTTCCCGGATAAGGATTGTAAGGCAAAATCATTATAAAAAATCTTACAAGATTGTTTTTTGACCAAAGGCCGCAGGGAAGCATATATATTCCCGGATATTTCTGAATGGTTCATTGAACCTCCGGCCATAGCCAACAATTCGCCATTCCAAAATTCATACCGCTGCCCATTTTCCCATTCCATATTAAGGTATTCCTCGGCGGCTATCTTCTTTTGATAGGGTACGGCGGCTTCTTTTATGTTTTCTTCCATAAAAAGTGATATATAATTTAAAGGGCGTCTCTAAAAACTACTCAGACAAAGCTTGCCAATTTTATAACACCGGAGTTTACTTTAGTAAATGAGGAAGTTATGAAATCGGTATAACGCAGTATCAGGGGTTTTTAGAAATGCCCTTAAAGGTAAAAAAATTACCCGAAATTATATGTCCCTTACATTTCCAGTTTCAGGAACCGACCTGTATGGCTTTCTTTTACCTTAATTAACTCTTCTGGCAGCCCTTCAAATAAAATTCTTCCCCCGCCATTGCCCCCTTCCGGGCCAAGGTCAATAATATGATCTGCTACCTTAATCACATCCATATTGTGCTCAATTACCAAAACGGTATTGCCTCTGTCCACCAATTTTGTTAATACTTCCAGCAAATGCTGAATATCTTGAAAATGTAATCCTGTGGTAGGCTCATCAAGAATGTAAAATGTTTTACCGGTATCGCGTTTTCCAAGTTCGGTACTCAGTTTTACCCTTTGTGCTTCTCCACCGCTTAGGGTAACGGCACTTTGTCCCAAGGTAATATATCCAAGCCCCACATCCTGCAACACCTTTATTTTGCGGTATATCCAGGGTATTGCCTGAAAAAATTCAACGGCATCATCTACAGTCATGTCAAGCACATCGGCTACGCTTTTGCCTTTATACCGTATTTCCAACGTTTCGCGGTTGTAGCGTTTGCCCTGACACTTTTCGCAATGCACATATACATCGGGTAAAAAGTTCATTTCAATCACCCGCATGCCGCCTCCTTCACATACATCGCAACGGCCTCCTTTGACATTAAAGCTAAACCGACCCGGTTTGTATCCTCTGATTTTTGCTTCGGGTACTGAGGAAAAAAGGGTTCTTACTTCTGTAAAAAATCCGCAATAAGTAGCCGGGTTGCTCCTTGGAGTCCTTCCGATAGGGCTTTGGTCAATTTCAATAACCTTATCTATATTCTCCAGCCCTTTGATGCTTTTAAAAGGCATAGCGGTCATCCGGCTTGCTTTAAAAGAATGATTGCTCAGCAAAGGATACAGCGTTTCATTAATGAGCGTGCTTTTTCCGCTTCCACTTACTCCGGTTACCACAATCAGTTTGCCCAATGGAAACTTTATCGAAACATTTTTAAGATTATTGCCGGTAACGCCTTTCATTTCAATATGCTTGCCATTGCCCTTTCTGCGGGTTTCCGGGATAGCGATCTTTTTTTGTCCGTTCAGGTATTGGGCGGTATCGCTATTGCTTGCCAGTACCTCTTGCGGGGTACCGCTTGCCACAATTCTCCCCCCATGCCGGCCAGCCCGTGGACCAATATCCACCAAATGATCGCTCGCCAGCATAATGTCTTTATCATGCTCCACCACCAGTACACTGTTGCCAATATCCCGCAAGTTCTTCAGGGCTTCAATCAACTGTTGGTTGTCGCGCTGATGCAGCCCAATGGAAGGTTCATCCAGTATATAAGTGATCCCCTG